>CAMWRC010000078.1 GCA_947176565.1 uncultured Ruminococcus sp. | reverse complement strand
TAAATATTATTCAAACGTAACCGGCGGCGAACTCACAGATTTCAGCGATATACCGTCACTTCTTGCACAGCATATTGTATCTCCGGTGCGCTTTGTATCTGAACTCGAAGCAATGCAGTCCGCCGGAGCTGATACTTTTGTTGAATTTGGTCCCGGAAAAACTCTCACCGGTTTGGTAAAAAAGACCCTCAAAGGTGTAAAAGCTGTCAATATCAGCAGCACAGAAAATCTTGAGGAGGCTGAAATCTATGGATAAATACGGACTTATCGGTCACCCTCTCGGTCACTCCATGTCTCCGCTCATACATAAGGAGCTTTTCGCCATCAGCGGGATAACCGACTACAGCTATGAACTTATTGATATTGCTCCCGAAGAACTCAGAAACAATTTCGATATGCTCCGCGGAATGAAAGGATTCAATATTACTATTCCGCATAAAATGTCAATAATTCCGTTTGCAGATAAACTCGGCGAAAGCGCGCTGAGATACAATTCAGTGAACTGCATTTCCAATAACGGCGGAATCACTACCGGCTGGAATACTGATTGTGACGGCTTTCTGCGCTCCGCGGAACTTCTGCCGCTCGGCGGAAAAGTCCTGCTTATCGGCTGCGGCGGCGTTGGCAGAATGATAGCTATTGAAGCCGCTCTTCACGGCGCAGAACTCACTGTTGCCGTAATTCCTCAGGACGTCAAAACCGCACAGCTTGTTATGGCTGAGATACTTGCAAAATGCAGCGGCGCATCAGTGAAAATATGCCTTATATCTGAAATCGAAGGAAGATTCGACCTGCTTGTCAATGCAACTCCTGTAGGAATGTACCCTAAATGCGATGCCTGCGCTGTTTCAGACGAAGTTATCAGCAATTGCAGCACATTTTTTGATGTGATATATAATCCTACTGAAACTCTGCTCATGAAAAAAGCCCGTTCTCTCGGACGTACTGCGGTAGGCGGCGCGGCTATGCTTGTATATCAGGCTGTCAAGGCTCATGAACTCTGGTACGGCGGCGAATTTTCAGCAGAAGATATATCACCGATTATTTCAGCTGTCGAAAATGAAGTGAACAGAATGAATCAGAAATAACAAATCAGAAATAATAAACCAAATAAAGGTGGATTTTATGACTATTTTTCTTTGCGGCTTTATGGGCTGCGGCAAAACTACTATAGGAAAACTGGCATCAAAAAAACTCGGCTGCGCGTTTTTCGATACAGATGAACTTATCGTCGAAAGTCAGGGAATGACGATTCCAAAAATCTTCGCGGAAAAGGGCGAACCATATTTCCGCAGAATTGAAGCTGAAACAGTGAAATCACTCTGCGGACGGAATGCCGTCATTGCCTGCGGCGGCGGTGCTATGCTCAATCCCGATACAGCACGTGCGGCGGCTGACGGCGGAGAAATCATATTCCTTGACGTTCCGTTTGAGGACTGCTACGAAAGAATATGCGGCGACAGCAACCGTCCTATCGCAGCTTCTTCAACAAAAGAGGAACTCCGCGAAAGATACAACGCCCGCTATACTGTTTATTCAGAACACGCAACTATTCGCATAGACAGCAGCGGCAGTCCTATGGAAACCGTCGAACTGATATTGAATGAAATCAGAAAGTAACTGGAGCTATTATGATTATATATAACGCTGAAATTGCAACTATGGACGAAGCCGGCACAATTCCGCTCGGCTGGATTGAAATACAAAACGATAAAATAAAATCAGTATGCGCTGGTATTCCGAAACATACCGGCAGCGATGATATTGACGCTCACGGCGGACTGGTTCTCCCCGGATTCATTGATGCTCACACTCACCTCGGCATAATGGAGGACGGAATCGACTTCGAGGGCGATGACTGCAATGAATCAACTGACCCTTTCACTCCTCATATGCGTGCGGTTGACGGTATCAATCCTTTTGACCGCTGCTTTGTGGAAGCTCATATGCGCGGAATCACTTCGGCAGCTGTCTGCCCCGGAAGCGCAAATGCCTGCGGCGGTGAAATATGCGTTGTAAAAACCTATGGCAGACGTGTTGACGATATGCTCATAAAAAACTGCGGGATAAAATTCGCTCTCGGCGAAAATCCAAAACGCGTATACAGCGAAAAAAGCGAAGCACCATCAACCCGTATGGCTACAGCTGCCATTATCCGCGAAGGATTGTATAAATCACGCAGGTATGCCCATGATATGGATATATATTACTCCGATAACGAAAACTATGAACCGCCGGAATATGATATAAAATGCGAAGCTCTTATGCCTCTCATTGAACGGAAACAGAAAGCCTTTTTCCACTGCCACCGCGCCGATGATATATGCACAGCTATGAGAATAGCAAATGAATTTTCACTTGATATTGTTATAATTCACGGAACTGAAGGCTATAAAATAGCTGATATTCTCGGAAATGAAAATATTCCGGTAATATGCGGACCGCTCATATGCGACCGCTGTAAACCGGAAATGCGCGGACTCGAACTGAAAAACGCCGCCGTTCTTGCAGAAAACGGCGTTGAAATCGCAATATGCACCGACCATACAGTGATTCCGATACAATATCTTCCGCTTTCGGCAGAAGCCGCAGTAAAAGGCGGTCTTTCACATGATGACGCACTGAAAAGCCTTACTGTATCAGCTGCTGCAATACTCGGAATCTCCGAAACTACCGGAAGCCTCAAAGCCGGAAAAGATGCGGATATTCAGCTTTACCGGAAAGGTGCTGACCCTCTTTCACTCCTGTCTGAACCGGAACTTGTAATAATCAGCGGAAATATAGTACGTCAAAATAACAGTATATGAAAATTCTCCGGAATCAGCGTATGCGACAAATTGAATCCCCTTTTCCACATGAAATTTCTATATTCCGGATTTTACGAAAACACTTGACATAATTTACAAAATTTGTTATGATTAAAGTTAATAAACTTGAAATATAAGTTTTATACGATGTAAAGGAGGATTTTCATATGAATGACAAATTTACAAAAGAGGGTCTTACTTTTGATGATGTGCTTCTTATTCCGGCTAAATCAGATGTTACTCCCAATATGATTAACATCAGCACAAAGCTCACAAAGAATATTGCTCTCAATACACCTATTATGACTGCCGCTATGGATACCGTAACGGATTCACGTATGGCTATCGCTATCGCCAGAGAGGGTGGTATCGGTATCATTCACAAGAATATGACTATCGAACAGCAGGCTGAAGAAGTCGATAAGGTAAAGCGTTCCGAAAACGGCGTTATTGTTGACCCGTTCTCTCTCACTGAGGACCATCTCGTTGCAGATGCAGATGAACTTATGGGCAAATATCGTATTTCCGGAGTTCCGATTGTTGACAGTTCAAACAAGCTTGTCGGTATCATCACTAACCGCGATATGCGTTTCCTTACGAATTTCGATGAAAAAATCTCCAACGTTATGACAAAGGACAACCTTATCACCGCTCCTATAAATACCACTCTTGAACAGGCTCAGGAAATCCTGCGTTCACATAAAATCGAAAAGCTCCCGATTGTTGACGGCGACGGCGTTCTCAAGGGTCTTATCACTATCAAGGATATTGAAAAATCTGTACAGTATCCAAATTCCGCCCGCGATTCAAGAGGACGGCTTCTCTGCGGTGCTGCTATCGGTGTTACCGCAAATGTTCTTGAACGCGCAAAGGCTCTTATTGATGCTCAGGCTGATGTGCTTGTTCTTGATTCCGCACACGGTCACAGCGCGAATATTCTTAAATGTCTCAGCATGGTCAAGGAAGCATTTCCCGATACTCCCGTTATTGCCGGAAATATCGCCACTGCCGAAGCTGCTGAAGACCTCATCAAAGCCGGTGCAGACTGTGTGAAAGTCGGTATCGGTCCGGGTTCTATCTGCACAACACGTGTAGTTGCAGGTATTGGAGTTCCGCAGATTACTGCAGTTTATGATGTAGCCTGCGTTGCTCAGAAATATGGTATTCCGGTTATTGCCGACGGCGGTATAAAATATTCCGGTGATATTGTCAAGGCTCTTGCAGCAGGTGCTAACGTTGTTATGCTCGGTTCTCTGCTTGCAGGCTGCGCGGAAGCTCCCGGCGAAACTGAAATATATCAGGGCAGACAGTTCAAGGTATACCGCGGTATGGGAAGTCTCGGCGCAATGGCTAACGGTTCTACTGACAGATATTTCCAGGAGGGCGCAAAGAAACTAGTTCCCGAAGGCGTTGAGGGACGTGTTCCATATAAGGGAAGCCTTGCTGATACCATATTCCAGCTCGTAGGCGGAATCCGTTCCGGTATGGGCTACTGCGGCTGCGTTGATATTCCCACACTTCACGAAAAGGCACAGTTTGTGAAGATTACAGGCGCAGGACTGAAAGAAAGCCACCCGCATGACATCTACATCACAAAAGAAGCTCCGAACTACTCGGCAGGTATATGATTATTATAAAAATTGACTCATGACTGAAAGACCGTACAGATTTGAATCCGTGCGGTCTGTTGTCATTACAGATTTTTAATATATTTATTATTTTTGTGAATCCAAAGGAGAAGAAAAATATGAACAGTAATATAAACAGCTATGAATCACCTTTCTGCACACGCTATGCAAGTGAAGAAATGCAGTACGTCTTTTCCGCAGACAAGAAATTCACTACATGGCGGAAGCTCTGGGTTGCCCTTGCACGTGCTGAAATGAAACTCGGTCTCAATGTCACCGAGGAACAGGTAAAAGAACTCGAATCCCATATAAATGACATTGATTACGATACCGCAGCTGAACGTGAAAAACAGGTTCGCCACGATGTTATGGCTCATGTGTACACTTATGGAAAAGTATGTCCGAATGCCGCCGGAATTATTCATCTCGGTGCTACTTCGTGCTACGTCGGCGATAATACAGATGTTATAATCATGCGCGATGCACTTAAAATAATCCGCCGTAAGCTCATAAATGTTATGAATAATCTCGCCAAATTCGCTGATGAATATAAAGATATGCCATGCCTTGCATATACCCACTTACAGCCGGCACAGCTTACAACAGTCGGCAAAAGAGCTACGCTCTGGCTCAATGAGCTGCTTATGGATTTCGAGGATTTGGAACACAGAATAGATTCACTTAAACTCCTCGGCTCAAAGGGTACTACCGGCACTCAGGCTTCCTTTATGGAACTCTTTGACGGCGATACAGCAAAAATCAAGGAACTTGAAAAAATGATTGCTCAGGAAATGGGATTCAACAGCGTTGTTCCGGTTTCTGGTCAGACATATTCAAGAAAAATGGATTCTCAGGTGCTTTCCGTTCTCAGCGGTATCGCACAGTCATGCAGTAAATTCTCCAATGATATGCGTATTCTCCAGTCATTCAAGGAAATGGAAGAACCCCGTGAAAAAAGTCAGATTGGTTCATCTGCAATGGCATACAAGCGTAATCCTATGAGATGTGAGCGTATAACTTCCCTTGCCCGTTATGTCATGATTGACAGTCTTAATCCGGCATTTACAGCAGGTACACAATGGTTTGAGCGTACACTCGACGACAGTGCAAACAAGAGAATTTCCGTTGCAGAGGCTTTCCTCGGCGTTGATGCAATTCTCAATATAATGATGAATGTCACAGACGGAATGGTTGTATATCCGGAAATAATCCGCCGCCGTGTAATGGCTGAACTCCCGTTCATGGCTACGGAAAATATCATGATGGACGCTGTAAAGAAAGGCGGAGACCGTCAGGAACTCCACGAAAGAATCCGCGAATACTCAATGACCGCCGCTATGGAAGTAAAACAGTATGGCAGGGAAAATAATCTCTGCGAACTTATCGTCAATGACCCGATGTTCATGATTACAAAAGACGAACTAGATTCAGTTCTCAAGCCTGAAAACTACACCGGCAGAAGCTCTGAACAGGTTGACGAATATCTCGCAGAATATATCAATCCGATTCTTGATGCAAATAAGGATATTCTTGGCGAAAACTTTGAGATGAAAAACTGATAAAAAATACATGATTTATCATATCCACGAATCGTAGAAACGGCTGTTTTATGCTATTCTACGGTTCATGGGTTTACTTTTTCCGCTATTGTGATATAATTATCACGAAAGGAGGGCAATGAAAATGAACCAAATTAAAACAGGAAAATTCATTGCACAGATGCGTAAGGAAAAGGGCATGACTCAGGCACAGCTGGCTGACTTATTATTTATTAGCAATAAAACAGTCTCAAAATGTTAGAAGGGCAAGGGTATGCCGGAAATTTCACTTATGTTACCGCTATGTGAAGCACTTGA
>CAMWRC010000077.1 GCA_947176565.1 uncultured Ruminococcus sp. | reverse complement strand
GACTGTCAGGAGGATAACATAAATTTTGAAAGGAGGAGTGCGGCATTCCTCCCCGCTCTAAGAGGTCGGAGTATCCTGCCGCAATTTATATGAAAAATCCGGCTTGACTTTTCCGCTGTAAAGTGATATAATAAACTATCAGATTCTGATTATTATATTCTGAAAGGAGTTTTCTATGAAAATACTTGTTGTGGGACTCGGACTTATCGGTGGCTCTATATGCAAGGCACTGAAAAAATATACATCTCATTTTGTTGTAGGCTGCGACCTTAATCATGACATCGAATATTCTGCTCTCAGAGATGTTGCTGTAGATAAGGAATTTGACGGCATTTTCAGCGGATTTGACCTTGTTATAGTATCGCTTTTTCCTGATGCAGCAGAAAAATATCTCATCGAAAATATAGGAAAATTCGATAAAAATACACTTATTACCGATGTGTGCGGCATCAAAGGCAGATTCTCGGAAAAAGTAAAAAAACTGGCAGACGATAATAATATGCGTTATATCGGAATACACCCAATGGCAGGAAAAGAATTTGGAGGCTATCATAACAGTTCCGCAGACCTTTTCCAGAAAGCCAATTTTATTATTGCTCCGTTTGAGGACAGCAAAGAAAATGATATAGCACTTCTTGAATCACTTGTACGGGAAATAGGAGCAGGCAAAATTGTTGTGACAACACCTGAAAATCATGATAAAATGATAGCGTATACTTCCCAGCTTGCGCATATTGTTTCAAGCGCATACGTCAAAAGCCCTGAACTTGACCTCGAATGCGGATTCAGCGGCGGAAGCTTTCAGGATATGACGCGCATTGCCACCATGAACGAAAAAATGTGGACTGACCTGTTCATGCAGAACCGTGAAAATCTTCTTTTTGAGCTTGAAGTGCTTATCAGTAATCTCAATAAATACAATGAAGCATTGAAAAATGCAGATTCAGATGAAATGCTTAATCTCATTGCCGAGGGTCGGCGGCTGAAAGAGGAAAATCTCCGTCATCGTCAGGGACAGCCGAACTGATAATTCAGCATATTCTTTGTATATTAAAAAAGGGCGGTTCATGACTGCCCTTTATCTTTATTCTTCTTTATATATTCTTTTGCCAGAATGTAAATCAGCTTCTTGTTCGGCGGTCTCTTATTGGTGATACTATCGTTAAGCATCACACCTCTGCTGAATGCAATATCACACATAACACGGATTGCACGTTCTATATGTGCAGTCGTTGTATTCATATATTCTGCCGCTGCCGGATACAAATCAGTCATTACACGGTTAAGCATACTCTTGTCTCTGAGAACTATCGTAATTGCACAGCCGAGATAATAAAATCCTATCAGCCCGCTCCTGAATCCCTTTTCAATAAGAAATCCTGCTACTTCCGGAAGTATCGGCATTTCATCGCTGGAATAGAAATCATACGCTATCATACGGCAAATTTCAGATTCCATCACGGGAGCAACAATACATACCACATCACTATAACTTTCTGCTTCCTGAATAAAAGGCATTGAATCAATAAACAGGATTACATATATTTTCAGTTCAGGAAATTCGCTTTTGCATTCTTTTATAAAATCAACAGCTTTCTCATTCGGAGACGATTCAAAAAATACAAGTGCATCGTAATGGCTGTCGTGGAGATTTTTCATCAGGGTATCCTTATTGTTGCCGCAGTATGATGTTTCAAACTGAAAATGTGAAATATACTTTGCAAATCCTGCACCTAACCCACTGATATAATTTCCAAATAATAGTCTATACATAATACCAAAACAGCTTCCTCTGAAAAATTAAATTATATAAATATCACACATCATTAAAAATATATGACTCAGTTTTGTCAAATAAACCGTTTCTGTCAATTTCACGCAGTGAAACAGCACCGTCAATTCCCGTAATTATATGGTCTGCAAGAAACACATCTGCATTTTTCAGTGATTCTTTTATCCGACGCGTCGCGGATATGTCCGCAGCTGACGGAGCAGATGACTCGTTCGGGTGACAATGCGCTATAAATATATATGCCGCATCGCTTTTCAGCGCAAATTCAATCACGCTGCGTATTACGATGACAACATCTCTAAATCCGCCTGACGCAAGCACTGTGCTTTTAATTGGATAGAAGTGCTTGTTTACGGCAACTGCTGCAAATACTTCATTTTTCATACCTTTCAGATATGCTGAAAAATATTTTTTGGCATTTCCGGAAGTATTCAGACGAAGTTTTGATATGGAATAAATATCATTCCGTCGGGAAATCTGGGAAATAATTTTTAAAAGAACGGCACTTTGCTCATTTATTCCGCATTCTCTCATAATATAGGAGGAATCGCAGTCGATGGCAACATTAAATGTCCCGTATGTCCTGTATATATTTTCGGCAGCTTCCTGAACTGATTCCTTTTCCTCTGAATACGAGAGAACAAGCATAAGTTTTTCAATATCACTAAGTGAATCAAATCCGTTCTTCAGATATTTTTCTGTCAGTATGCTACGTATATCTTTCATTTATTTGTACATTATCATCAATTCAAAAGAAGTGAAAAAACTGAATCTCTGCCTACAAGGATAAAATCTATCAGCTCTATACCAAGCGGCGTAAGTTGATTTTTTATCCGGTTATACACAATATCTTCATTCCGTTCAGGCACGGCATATTCTCTGCCGCAGTTTATACCAACTATTACCCTGCTCCATTCGCGGCTTATCATTGTATTTATAATCTTAACATAATCCTCATCTGTAAACGAAAGTGAATTGAATACAATACTACTGCCATTATCCGGACATACCATAAGGCAAATACCGTCAGGCGTGTTCTGGAAATATTTTCGTAAATAAGAAGCACGGTCATCGAACAGCAGATATGGATTCAGCGTTCCAGCAGAAGCTGAATAACTTCTGCATACATCTGACATAAACTTTATGAATTTTGCAGAAACAGCACCTATTCCGTCTATCTTCTGCAATTCTTTTATATCTGCATTCAGGACTCCGTTTATACTACCGAATGATTCAATCAGAGCATGGGCAATTTCATTTGTATTCTTTCGTGGTATACAGTAAAAAAGCAGCATTTCAAGAATCTCATGGTCATGAAACGCTTCCGCGCCGCCGTCAAGCAGTCGTTTTCTCATTCTTTCACGATGATGGTCGTGATAATTCCTTGCCGTGAACTCTCCCCCCACCTGAAGAAGTGGAGAGCTTCATAAGAATACTGGTATTTAAGTTTCCACCTAAAAAATCAGACAGCACTTATTCTTACAAGCGAACCCACTTCGCCGCTATTTCATAGGGCTGCTGAGCCCATAACACTACTTTAATTCAATAATTTATTATTCCTGACTTCATTTTATCTTAACTTAATCAGGACATAATTATTATATCATAGTTTATTGGATATGTCAATATTTTTTCAGGCGGCATTTCATAATCCGCTTTCGCTTCGCTTAGAAATGGAATATTCTGCGGGAAATCAGATAAAGATAGTGCTTATTCCTTTTTCACGGGCATACCGTTCTGCTTTTTTACGGTTTACCTGTTTAAGGATACGTAAAACAAGTCTATGACCTTTTTTAACAATGCCTGCATTATAATCAGCACCTTCAAACTCTGAAATATGAACAGCATCAATATTCTCACAACCGCTGAAAGCATCATCACGGACATCTTTCGTCTGTACGCTGATACGCAAATCAGAAAGTTTACTGCAACCATAGAATGCCCAGCTTCCGATACACTTCACAGAAGAAGGAATAGTTATTTCTTCGAGCGACCTGCACCATGAAAAAGCACTTTCCCCGATTGACACCACAGAATCAGAAATAATCACCTTTTTCAGAGCATGGCATTCAGAGAACGCAGCATTCCCGATAGATTCAACAGGTGCGGAAATAACAGCACGGCTGAGACTGCGGCACGAAAAGAAGCAGAAATCGCTGATTTTCTTTATCTGTGACGGAAGTATAACCTTATGTATTGAACTGCATCGTCCGAAAGCACCTTTATTTATAATTTTAAGAGAATTTGGAAAATCCAAATCCTTGAGACGAATACATTTCAGGAAAGCATTTTCACCGATAGTTTCAAGATTATGAGAAAATACAACTTCCTCAAGATTCACACAATAAGCAAATGCAAATTTATCAATATACTTTACACTATCTGACAATATGATTTTCTTTGCTGATTCATTGCCTCTGAACGCATATTTTCTGATAGTTGAAATACCATCGGGTATACATACGGTTTCATTAGTTCCGATATATTTTATGAGAAAAGTACCATTCTTTCCGATAACCATATTATTAACATCATCAATTTCAACATTTTCGATATGTTCAATATACTTATCTTCATAAATAGCATCATACCGTTCACGGCTGACCGATGTGAAATCAGATTTTTTTTCTGCGGAATCCGATATATTTTTCTTATAAGGAACAGCGGGTTCAGTCTGCTGTGGAGTATCAATGACGTGATATGACTCACTTGAAAGCACAATTTCAGGTGCATTCTGTGATTTAAGCGATACCTGTGCCTGACTGTTTCTGTTTTCTATTAAAACAGTCTGTTCCGGCTTTTTCTCCTCGGTTTTTACCGCAGCTTTCGGAGGTCCCGGCTTTTTTTCCTCAGTCTTTATCTCAGCTTTCGGAGATTCAGGCTTTTTCTCCTCGGTTTTTACCGCAGCTTTCGGAGATTCAGGCTTTTTCTCCTCGGTTTTTACCGCAGCTTTCGGAGATTCAGGCTTTTTCTCCTCGGTTTTTACCGCAGCTTCTGGAGACTCAGTTTTTTTTTCCTCGGTTTTTACCGCAACTTCCGGAAATTCCGGATTTTTTACATCTTTACTTGCAGATACCGGAGAAACAGAACCAGCTTTCCTTACACGCAATACCTTTGTTACTTTCATAAATATACCACTCCGCCCAGATTGACACTCGTCAATTCAAAATAAAAAACTGACATACCATATGAATTATATCATATCTATTATTAAATTGCAAGAAAATATTAAAAATAAATTTAATTTTTTATAAATTGCTCATAAGAAAGTCTGTATATATATAAAATGCACAAAATTTTCTGAAAATTTATAAAATAACAGGTGAACAGAATACTAATGTCTCAGATTTTTAGAAAGCTTTTTCTTTCTCTTGGTTTCATACATAACTTTATCTGCCTGATTAACAAATCTGAAAAGGTCTTCTCCTTTTTCAGGTACAGCAATAATATAACCTGTACTTGCACTTAGCATAAATGAATTGCCCATTGCACGATTCACCCAGTCAATATTTTCCTGAATTTTATATGTCAGCTCTGCGGCTTCCACGTCAGTGTAATCAGCGGCAAACACAATAAATTCATCACCGCCGAAACGACAGAATATTTCGCCGTTGATGCATGAACGATTAAGAACATCAGCAACCGAACGTATAGCCACATCTCCCATATCATGCCCGAAAGTATCATTGATATACTTAAGTCCGTCCAAATCAATAAACATAAGCATTATACTTCGTTTTTCAACAGCACAGCTGTTGAAAATATCAGTAGTCGCAAGTACGAATCCGTTACGGTTATATATTCCGGAAAAGGTATCCTGAGCATACAGTCTTCCAAGCTTCTTGACAGCATAATCAAGGGATTGAAGTTTTCGGATATTTTCAAGGGAATTGTTTATAGTTATGCACCACCCCTGAAACATCGCATTGTGAAGCGATACATGACAATTGTTTATCGCCATATAGCCGAGACACCGTTCGCCAAAGTGAAGCGGTAGTATATAGTAAAATTTTTCGTAATCTGCTTCATCAGAAATATCCGGAATAAGCTGCCAACGCTCTATGAAAGACACATCATGAAATTCTCCGTCTGTATATGCAATCGGAACAATCATTCTGTCGGAATATGTTTTCGGAAATGATTCATTTTTGCGGATATTCCCGTTATCCTCAATAAAATCCTCTGACCAGTTTTCACACAGACAGAAATAAAATTCTCCCGGATTCATAAGAATCACAAATTTTTTCAGTGATTCAATATACTCGTCAAACGAGCTGCACCCGTGAAGTTTACAGGAAAGCTTATTGAACAGCGACATATAGTCGGTCATGGATTCAATACGGCTGAAATGCGTTATATTCAGTTCCTTGTATTCCTTTATGTCATGGACTGCACTGTCAGGACAGCCGCAGCTTTCCGTAAAACGGGTTGACATATCAAGTATCCTGCTCCGACTCTGAGGGACATTATTGAAATGATTGCACAACATCTGACAGGCAAGCTGA
>CAMWRC010000076.1 GCA_947176565.1 uncultured Ruminococcus sp. | reverse complement strand
GATATATAATTCTCTTACAAGAAAAAAAGAAGAGTTTGTTCCACGGAAAGCCGGCAAAGTCAGTATGTACACCTGCGGTCCTACTGTTTATCATTATGCGCATATCGGCAATCTGAGAAGCTATATAATGGAAGATATTCTCGAAAAATATATGAGATTCACCGGTCTTGATGTGAAGCGCGTCATGAATATCACCGACGTTGGTCATCTTACCAGCGACGGCGATACCGGAGATGACAAGATGCTCAAGGGCGCAAAGCGCGAACATAAAACGGTCATGGAAATCGCAAAGTATTATACAGATGCTTTCTTTGCCGACTGTGCGAAACTGAATATCAAAACTCCTGATGTTGTTGTTCCGGCGACTTCATATATAGATGAATTTATCAGAGTGATTTCCGCACTTATGGAAAAAGGATACGCATACGAAGCCGGAGGAAATATATATTTCGATACGTCAAAGCTTGAAAAATACTACGTTTTCAATGACTTCACAGAGGAAGATTTAGCAGTCGGAGTCCGCGAGGGCGTGGAGGAAGACGGAAATAAACGCAATAAAGCTGATTTCGTACTTTGGTTCACAAAATCAAAATTCGATTCTCAGGAGCTTAAATGGGAATCACCATGGGGTACAGGTTATCCGGGCTGGCATATTGAGTGTTCCTGCATAAGCATGAAGAATCTCGGCGAATATCTCGATATTCACTGCGGCGGAATAGATAATGCTTTTCCGCATCATACAAATGAGATTGCACAGAGTGAAGCATATCTCGGTCACGAATGGTGCAATTACTGGTTCCACGTTCATCATCTTAACACCAACAGCGGAAAAATGAGCAAATCAAGCGGCGAATTTCTTACAGTTTCTCTTTTGGAAGAAAAAGGATATAATCCGCTGATTTACCGTTTCTTCTGTCTCCAGTCACATTACCGGAAGAATCTTGTCTTTTCGTGGGAAAATCTCGACAATACAAAGATTACATTCGACAAGCTGATTTCAAGAATCATTCCTCTGATTTCTGATACTAATGAACCTCTTGACAAGGACGAGTATGACCGTCTTATGAATGGATTCAGGGAAGCTCTTGACAACGACCTGAATACATCTCTTGCAATCACAGCTGTTTATGATGTTCTTAAATCATCTGCGAATAACTTCACAAAACGCGAACTTATCAGAGAATTTGATAAAGTTCTTGGACTTAATCTTATTGAAACAGCAAAAAAACGTGCTGAATCTCCTGCCGGGGAAATACCTGCTGAAATCCTTGAACTTGCAGAACAGAGAAAAGCTGCCCGCAAAGAAAAGAATTTCGCACTTGCAGATGAAATCCGGAACAAAATCGCTTCACTCGGCTATGAAATCAAGGAAACACGTCAAGGAACTGAAATCATAAAGAAGTAAAGGAGGATTTTATGGAATTTTTAGCAGCTGTTATTATCGTTTATGCAGTCATCTTACTGGTATCATTGGCAATCGGCATAGTCGGAATCGTTGCAATGTGGAAGCTTTACGAAAAAGCCGGTGAACCCGGCTGGAGCGCAATTGTTCCTGTCTATAACTTCATGCAGATGTGTAAAATTGCTTTCGGCAACTATAAAATGGCATGGATTTATCTTATTATCACAGCAGGATACTTTGTGCTTTCAATGACGGCAGGTATTATGAATGTTATGTCAAGCGGAGATTCAACTATATTAACTCTTATGACCAGTCTGATAGGGTTTGTTTTCACAATCGCGATATCTGTCATTGCGGCATATGTGTATTATATGTTTGCAAAATCCTACGGAAAATCAACAGGATTCTGTATTCTGTCAATTTTTTTCGGCGCAATAACCATAATTATAATGGGATTTGATAATAATACAGCTTATGTAGGACCAATGGGAATCCCGCAGAACAACTATTACAACGGTCCAAATAATTATTATAGATAATTATAATATATAAACTAAAGGAGAGTATAAAATGCTTAAAAATACTGAGAAGATAATGGATAAAATCGTTGACCTCTGTAAATCAAAGGGATATGTATATCCCGGCTCTGAAATATACGGCGGTCTCGCAAATACATGGGATTACGGTCCTCTCGGCGTGCTTCTGAAAAATAATATCAAGAACGCATGGCTTAAAAAATTCGTTCAGGAAAATAAGTACAACGTCGGTCTTGATTCCGCTATACTTATGAATCCTCAGACATGGGTTGCTTCCGGACATATCGGAGGATTCTCCGACCCTCTTATGGACTGTAAGGAATGTAAGACGCGTCACCGTGCTGATAATCTTATTGAAGATTTTGACGGCACAAACGTTGCAGGCTGGACAAATCAGCAGATGACCGACTACATAAACGAAAAGGGAATTGTCTGCCCTAACTGCGGAAAACAAAACTTTACTGATATACGTCAGTTCAACCTTATGTTCAAGACATTTCAGGGCGTTACTGAGGACAGCAAATCAGAACTCTATCTCCGTCCAGAAACTGCTCAGGGAATCTTTGTAAACTTTGCAAATATTCAGCGTACTACACGTAAAAAAGTTCCTTTCGGCGTTGCTCAGGTAGGTAAATCATTCAGAAATGAAATTACTCCCGGAAATTTCATTTTCCGCGTCCGCGAATTTGAACAGATGGAACTTGAATTCTTCTGCAAACCCGGCACTGACCTCGAATGGTTCAGCTACTGGAGAAGCTTCTGCAAGGAATTCCTCCTTACGCTTGGTCTGAAAGAGGAAAATATACGTCTCCGCGACCACAGTCCGGAGGAACTCTGTTTCTACTCAAAGGCTACAACAGACTTTGAATATCTGTTCCCGTTCGGCTGGGGCGAACTCTGGGGAGTCGCAGACCGTACAGATTACGACCTTACACAGCATATCAAGACAAGCGGAAAATCGCTTGAATACTTCGACCCTGAAACAAATGAAAAATATATTCCGTATGTTATCGAACCGTCTCTTGGTGTTGAGCGTCTGTTCCTGTCAATAGTTACAGAAGCATACGATGAGGAGGAACTTGTTTCCACAGACAAAAACGGCAAGGAAAAGAGAGAAATCCGCACAGTTATGCATCTGCACCCGGCACTTGCGCCGTATAAGTGCGCAGTTCTTCCGCTTGTTAAGAAGCTTACGCCAAAGGCTGAGGAAGTATACGAAATGCTGTCAAAGAAATTCATGTGCGAATTTGACGAAACCGGAACTATCGGCAAAAGATACCGCCGTCAGGACGAAATCGGCACACCGTTCTGCGTTACGATTGACTTTGATACTATTGAAAAAGACAACTGCGTAACTGTCCGCGACCGTGATACAATGGAACAGCAGAGAGTTGCAATTGACGAACTTGAAGCATTTCTTGCTGAAAAAACATCTATATGACAGAACTCTAAAAAATTGTCCGCATAGCTTCTATGCGGGCATTTTTTTAACTTACTATACCTGAACGTTCTATACCCTCTGTGAAATATTTCTGCAAAAACACGTACATAATCAGCAGAGGCGTTATTGACAGCAGACAGCCGGCTTCTTTCCATACTATCTGCTCACGGGGAGGTATTTCCACTGAAACAGAATCAAACAGATGAAGTTTAAGTTCCGTTTCGATATTCCGGAGTACAGACGCTGCCGTTTTTGTATTTGTGAAAAACATTGCGTTCATATAGTAATCATTCCAGTACCATACAACCGAAAATAAAAATACTGTCAGAAATGCTGAGGCGGCATTCGGAATCATAACCTGAATAAATGTCCTGAAAGCTCCACAGCCGTCTATATAAGCCGTATCCTCGAGTTCTTTCGGCAATCCCCTGAAAAACTGCCGGAATATCAGTATCATAAGTCCGGAACGTATTCCGTTTCCGGTCATTGCCGGCAGATACATCGTCAGCATATTGTCAATAAGATTAACGGAAAATTTCCCTATCCCGAAATTTCTGAACTGCGAATACAGCGGAAGGGATATTATCTGCGGCGGTACAAGTATCATCATAATAACAATACCGAACAGCAGATTCCGGAATCTGAATCTGAAACGCGCAAATCCATATCCGGTAATGGCACATGAAATCAACTGAACAAAGGCACAGCCGATATTAAGTATAAGGGTGTTTTTCAATGTATTTCCGAAATCCATTGCTGATATGGTTTCTTTGATAACATTAAGGGTAAAATGCCGCGGAATCCATATGACTGTGGGGTCATTCATATCTCTGCGTTCACGGAAAGAACAGCTTATCATGTATATAAGCGGATACATTATTACAAATCCAAGACCGGCTAATATAACAAATCTGAAAACTGCTGCGCTTTTTTTAATCTTCACAAAAACACCTCTAATCGGTTTCATAGTAGATAAATTTATTTATTACTGCTGCTGTAATTCCGAGAGATGTCAGGATTATGCTGAAATATATCCATACCATTGCCGCCGCATATCCGAACTGCCATTCATCACGCATTGCAAAGATTCGCTTCATCACTGTATTCATGGGACTGGTGAATGAATCTATTACTGTGAATATCAGATTCGCAAGTATGAACGGCGATACATATGGAAATGTTATTTTCCAGAAAAATTCCCACGCTGTAGCTCCCTCAAGCTGTGCCGCTTCCCGTACCGATGACGGTATATTCTGCAATGCCGCAAGAAAGAGAAGTATCTGTATTCCGCTTGACCACACAATACCGAAAATATTATCAGATACAGCAGAGATTATTTTATCCATATCATCAGAAAGATTATATATTCCAAGAAACTGTAATAATTCCCCGACCATATCTGTGGAAAACAATGTTGAAAACTGTGCTGCTTCTGTATTTCCGGTACTTCCCATATCATTGCTGATTATTTCATATACCGGTCCTGTGGCGATTATCACAGGCAGGAAAAATACGGCTCTTGCAAGAGTACGTCCGTGGAATTTCTGATTCAGCAGAACGGCAATAAACAGGGAAAATATAAGTATCAGCGGTGTTTTCCACAGCGTTTCCGTGAGCATATCCCTGAGATAATATGTGTAATACTGGTCGGAAGTCAGAACATATCTGATATTTTTCAGCCCCGTCCATGAAATACTTGTATGTCCGGAATCCAAAACAACATCACAGAATGTCCATATCAGCGACTTAATCAGCGGAATCAGAAAGAATATAACCGTACCGGCAAGCCATATGCTGATAAATCCGAATCCGCACAATTCCTTACGTTTCTGATACGAAAGACGTATAATTTTTTTCTTTTCAGCCATTATTATGCTCCCTTGTAGATAATATGCAGATTGTCGGATTTTCCGAATTTCACGGTACGGTTTTCAAAATCGACTTCAACTTCTGTTCCGTCTGAATATTCTGTAACGACGACGGAGTTTTCAACATTATATCCGATAATTGTTGAATCCGAAACTGTCTCATATAATATTTTCAGATTATTATATGCCGCTGCTGAATCAATCCAGTTTCTGTAATGAGCGTAATACAGAACATCATATTCCGTATCTTTAAGTTCACTGGTTTCGCTGTAAATCATATCATAATTCAGCAGACTGCCGGCGGAAACTGATTTCAGCATAAACAGTTCAGGGTCTGAATCGGCATTTACCGGAGTCGAGGAATAGGGAATTATTCCATGCAGAACTATCTGATAAAAGGGAATATCTTCGTCAAAAATATCAAATCTGCCGGAATCCAGCGGAATATCCGTTATATGGCTCACATACGGCAGTACATAGGCATTTGCGGAATCAGCAAGAATATCAAGTTTTTCAGACATATGCGCAAGATTTTCCGTGATGATATTTTCAGCGTCATTCCGTGATATTTTTTCTTTTCCATAATCGCCATAAAGTGATGTTGTAAGCGTGCCGGTGCATATTCCTGATATATTATTTGCTGAGTAATCTTCAGTAATTTTCTGATATATATTATCATAGCATTCCGCAGAGAGCAGGGACATATTTTCAGAAAATCTGTCTGGTATTCCGTAGGCGAGGTCATAACTTACTATTCTTGAGTATGCTCCTGAAATCCTTATACAGGTATCACGGAGAGAATTATAACCGTTTCCGGACACAAAGATATTGTTATCAACAGCCGGAAAGAAACAGAATCCGTTTTCTTTCATAAAGCCGTCAAGTTTCCGGAAATCTGATTTTCCGCCAAGTATTTTTGACGGTGAAGCTGATATATCAATTTTATTTTCAATTCCGTCATCAGTCCAGTTATTGTATGATAGTACAATATCGTAAATTCCCTTTTCTTTCAGTTCCTGTAGTATCTCAATGACTTCACTGTACTTTGCAACGGGATATTC
>CAMWRC010000075.1 GCA_947176565.1 uncultured Ruminococcus sp. | reverse complement strand
GCGGAGGATTCCGCAGAAGTTTCCTCTGGAGTTTCCGTTGGTTCTACGGTTACAGCCGGATTTTCAGATTCAACTGAAACTTCTGATTCCGCTGCCTCAGTAACCGGAACTCTATCCAGAACTTCCGGTATTTCCTGTCTGCCGCAGGCTGAAAGCATAATCATTACAGCCGCGGCAAGTGCTGTTTTTCCATAATTCATATAATTTCACCATAATCAATCTAAAAGATATTCAATCAGCTCTCATACACTTTATCGTCATACTTAAAGAAAACAAGATTAATAGTCATATTGCCATTAAGTGCGCGGAGTTCGTCAATAAATTTCTTCTGGTCGGTATCTTCATGAATTTCAACTGAATAAATCAGCTCAAAAAGCGTTCCGAAATTGGTAGTCTTTACCCGTCTGAGTCTGCTGAATCTTGTATATTTTGCAAGTACAGGTTCAAAGACTCCCTGATAGTCGAGATTTTCCGGAATAGTGATTTTCAGCGTCATATGGCGCGTCTTACAGCCGCCGAAATTCATTTCTGAAAGAATAAACATTACTACACCGAGTACCACAAAAAATACAATTCCGAATCCTATGTAGCCTATTCCGCAGGCAACTCCGGCTGCCATTGCAAAAAATATATACGCTATATCTTTAGGGTCGCCGGGAACACTCCTGAATCGGACAAGCGTTAATGCTCCGGCAAGACTCAACGAACCTGCCGTTGTATTTATAAGAAGGAGAATAAGCGAAACTATTGTAGGAAGCATTATCATTGTAAATACATAGCTCTGCGAATAACCCTCCTTGCGGTGACAGAATATGTATACCAGACTGATAAGAAATCCTATCACAAGTGCAGCTCCGACACATAGTCCGAACTGACCTATTGTTATATTATCAAGTGCCGGAGAAGATGTTGTATTCGTGAAAATATCACTTGCATCAGAATCAGAACCGGACATAAGCACATTACCGAAAAAATTAAAAAAAGCCAGCATAAATCAAACACTCCTGTTAAGTAAAATTTTATTATTTGCCATTGAAATACCGGAAATCTGTATATTGCTTCTTGTTGTCTGTTCATGTACAAATGTCATATACGCTCTTCCGTATTTTGAAAAACTTGCCTTGTATATCTGAAGTTCGGAAAGTTTCCGGATAAGCCATTCCGGCATTGAATCGGAAACCTTTACTTCCATAAGCCGCTGTTCTGCGCCGATTATGTAATTTCCGTAGCTCTGACAGTCAAGGCTGAGGTCGTATCGTCTTTCGGTTATCTTCCTGTCGAATGTCAGACGGAAGTCCTTGTTGTCCTTTCCGAAAAACGCTTCACGCTGATAGCTTATGTAATGTTTCGGCTCAACCGGATAATGATTCAAAAACGCGTCCAGTTCGCTGAATACCTGACCTGTAACATACTTTGAATATTCAGGTCTTATCCGTTCACGGAAATACTGAACGCTTTCGGCAAGAGTCATTGAAACACGTCTTTTTGTGACAATACCGCCGATTTTCCGCTTTATTTCAAGAAAAACAAGAGAATCCGGAGAAGCCGGCGAATAATAGCTTCTGAGACGGAGTTTTTCCTTGAAATAGGGCTTTGCAAGGGATTCACGGATAAGAAAATCATCAGGAGTATCATAATAGATATTATAGATTCCGTATTCTTTTCCGCCGACGCAGTATTTATCAGGATTCATATATTCTGATATAACTTCCATAAGCGATTCATACTGGCGCATATTCAGCAGAAATTTTATCTCTTTCCGTGCAAATGAACTTATAGCCATATTAATCTCCTTTCTGTTAATGAGATAACGTTCATTTTAGAGTATGGCTATATTATACAGGCGTTGTCTTAAAATAATCTTAAAGAAACTTAATATTCCGGAAATATTTATGTCAAACAAGTGAAAATTCTGTGAGATTCCGAATAAAAAACAAGTCCGCCAGAAAAGGAAGACACTCATAAAGAAGTAAAGATTGATTTATTACTTCCTTAGTTCTTTCTGTCAATCTCTCCAACCAAGTGGGTCGTTTACATCGTAAACAATCTGCTCCATAGCCACAAAGTGCCATTCATCAGCATGGAGGAAATCGTACCGCAGCATTTCCGGCAGGGAGTCATAGCAATAGACGATTTCATCATAATCATGCGTGGTATATATCATGTTCGTGCTGCCCAGATAAACCGCCGCCGGATAGTAATAGCCAATATTGCCAACATATACAAGTGATTCTCCGGCAAACGCCTCGGCTCTTTGCTGGTCTTTGACATCTTCGTCATCTTCATAGAAATATATGTCGTTTGGCAGACCGCGCCGAGGATATAACTCAATCATAATATCTGCGCACTTTCGCACATGATGACCGTTCCAGCTTTTAGTCCAGCCGTCGTTGTTCATGTGCCAGCCTTCTGCAATACCGTAGTATTCCCGCAGAAACGCCTCTGCACCCGCAGGTAACGTAATACCGCCAGACGCATAAAAAGCTTTGACTCCGTTCAAATCAACTTGCCGTCCCTCATACCAACCAGCAGCTCTTAAACAGGTCATAATTTTTTCATCGACCGTTCCGTTCAAAGGAAATCGCTCGTCCATATTATTGCCTCCATCTGATTTCTTTGATAAATTCCGATTTATCTTAGCGACCATTATATCATGGCACAGCCATTTTGTCAATAGAAACGCCACAGTACTTTTGACTGTAAATCAAAAATACTATGGCTTAAACTTCTTTATGAGTATCGACCTAATTCCGGAGAACCTGTTTTTTGCATAATATTTAATTAATATCAGGAAGAATTATCCATTCATCTGTATAGAAATCCTCATAATCTTCTGGTTTTATTATAATTGAATCCAGTGAACCGATAATCGAATGTGAACCCATATTTGAACTCTGTACTCTATCAGGCTCTGCATCGGGGTCATAATCAGGCGGAGTTATTGAATTATCGCCGTCCGGAAAGAGCGAAAATCCTTTATCAGTCAGTTTCTTTCCAGTTTCAATAAGGAGCTTTCTTGCGGCGACAACGTCAAAGACATCGATTTCTCCGTCCTTGTCAACATCAAAGCGTGAAATATCTTCCTGTGAAAAATCAAATTCATAGGGATTTCCCATGACATACCGGCATATTTTCACAAGGTCTACGACTCCTATCGGTTTTTCTTCCGGATCCGCCGTGGATTCTGTAATCGTAACTGTGGTAGTCGTTTCAGGAACAGCCGTTGTCTGCGTATCAGTTGTTGTTTCAGATGTTGCTTCCTGAACTGAAGTTGTAACTTCCGGAATCTCTGTAACTGTTGTTACTATCGGCTCTGCCGTGCCTGTTGTCGCTGCCGGCGGTTCTGTAGAAGTTTCGGCATTTGCTTTCTGATACGTAAGCTCGCTGTCAATAATATATGCCCACTGCTTTCCCATTGCCTTATAGCCGGAATTATTCGGGTGTACGCCGTCAAAAAGCTGTGTGCTGACATCTTTTATCATTTCCGGAGCATCTGAAAGAACAACCTTTTTACCCTCTTCCTGCTTCTTTTCCGCTAAGAATCTCACAGCAAGATTATAATCATCAATTGTCTGGATTACCGCCGCCTCTGCTTCATCATCAGAATACTGCTCCTGCCAGTCCGCGGAATGACGGTAATTTCCGAACCAGTTATACACTTCGCTCCTGTTCGGGTCAGCATACGGAATCGTCGAAAGGAAAAGCGTTGAATCGCTTGGAATATTATCTAAAATATAATCAACAAGAATCTCAAGACGTTCCGGTGCTTTATCCATTTCATGATTATCTATTACATCATTTGTTCCAATCTGGAGAGTAACAATATCCGGTGCGGCTGAAAGACAGCCTGTAGACTGCAATGTCTCATAAATTCCGGTACGTCCGCTGTAACTCATAATCGAATATCCGCTGTAGCCTGTATTCTCGTTATCAAACTCCCATGTTTCGCCTGTTTCCTCATCTGTATATGACGGAATCCAGCCGCCGTCTTTAGCTCCGACCATATCAACAGTATACCCTGCTTCTGTAAGCTCATGATACATAAACTTGCGGTAAGAACCCACGTATTCATTCACATATCCATCTGTTATCGAGTCACCGATACACATTATTTTCAGCACGTCCTCTGCTGATGCTGAATTTTCAGACATACTCAATACTGCCGCTGGTGACAGGGCAATTGCAGCTGCTGAAACAGCTGAAATAAATTTTTTCATGTTTAACCGCCTTTCAGGTGTGCATATGATTTTCAATATTCTTACTTTTCTGTACAGAAATCTACCTTTTCGCCGTTAAGTATCTTATTTGTGGTACGTACCGCACACATCTTTCCGCACATGGAACAAGTATGCCTGTCTGCCGGTGGTGTGCTTTCAAAATATTTCCTTGCTTTTTCGGGGTCAATGGCAATTTCAAACATTTTTTCCCAGTCAACTTCATGACGGGCTTCTGCCATAGCATTATCTCTGTCGGTTGCGTGCGGGATTCCCTTTGCAATATCCGCCGCATGAGCTGCGATTCTGCTTGCCATGATTCCCTCTTTTACGTCGTTTATATCAGGAAGTCTGAGATGTTCAGCAGGTGTGACGTAGCACAGGAAATCTGCACCGCTTGCTGCTGCTATAGCTCCTCCGATAGCCGAGGTTATATGGTCATAGCCCGGAGCAATATCAGTTACAAGAGGTCCGAGAACATAGAACGGCGCATTATGGCATATTCTTTTCTGGAGCTTCATATTTGCAGCTATTTCATTCATAGCCATATGACCCGGTCCTTCAACCATTACCTGAACATCTTTCGCCCATGCTCTTTCAGTAAGCGCACCGAGTTCAATAAGTTCAGAAATCTGTCCGGCATCTGTGGAATCATCTATACAGCCGGGACGCAGAGCATCGCCAAGACTGATAGTAACATCATATTCGCGCAGAATATCAAGAACTTCATCGTAATGCTCGTAGAACGGATTTTCATTGCCTGTCATCATCATCCACGCAAACAGAAGTGAACCGCCGCGTGATACGATATTCATTTTCCGCTTGTCGCGCATGAATGCTTCAACTGCACGTCTGTTTATTCCGGCATGAATAGTCATGAAATCAACGCCGTTTTCTGCATGAGCGCGAACTACTTTCAGAAAATCATCAGCTGTTATTTCAAGGAGGTCTTTTTCCAGATAGCCGATAGCATCATACATCGGAACTGTGCCTATCATAGCAGGCGATTTTTCAATAAGCTGTGTACGGAATGTATTTGTTTTGCCGTAGTTGCTTAAATCCATAATAGCTTCTGCGCCGTACTTTATAGACATCTCAACTTTTTTCATTTCATTCTCGTAGTTATTGCAGTCTCCGGAGATACCGAGATTGACATTTATTTTGGTACGCATTTTAGTACCGATTCCCTCCGGTGATATGGACGTATGGCGTATATTGCATGGTATACATACTTCGCCCTTTGCCACCAGTGCGCACAATTCCTGTTCGCTTATAAATTCTTTTTCTGCGACGATTTTCATTTCAGGAGTTATAATTCCTTTTTTTGCCGCTTCCATCTGTGTTGCATATTCTCTCATGATAAAAAATCCTTTCTGCAATTACGTAGACCGCATAATAACAAAAAAGAGCCGGCATACGCAGACTCCACAAAACACATCATGTTCCCTACGCTGGTATTATCCAAATCAGGTTTAAGGGTCGAAAGTAATACTTTCCTCTCAGCCTGTAGCACAAGCTCCCCTGCTATATTTATTATATCATATCTTTCCGGAAATTGCAATAGTTTTTTACAGATTTTTCGTTTTCTGTCCTATCAAGCCAACCGTTCAGTTATAACAGCTGTCAGAATCAGGTCTTTTATTTTTACTCCGTCGAGCTTATAATCTAAGATTTCATCAAGCGTAAGACCATTCGCAATATCGCCGTTGTCGTATATCCATATATCAAACTGGTTATTATGACCCTCTATGCGATATTCCAGCCGGAAGCAAGATAGCGTTTAAATTCTCCGAGCGTTTCGAATTTATATTCATCAGGATTATATTCATAATTTTTCATTGACTTTTCTCCTCCTGCTATATCAATCTAACCGTTCAGTTATAACAGCTGTCAGAATCAGGTCTTTTATTTTTACTCCGTCAAGCTTAAAATCAAGAACTTCTTCCAGTGTTATATCTTCTGCAATGTAACGTGTATCAGCTATCCAGATTTCAAATTTATTATTATGACCCTCTATACCGTATTCCACGCCGTTATATTCAAATCCGATATTCCAGCCGGAAGCAAGATAGCGTTTAAATTCTCCGAGCGTTTCGAATTT
>CAMWRC010000074.1 GCA_947176565.1 uncultured Ruminococcus sp. | reverse complement strand
ATTCTATATATTTACAGGTATTACGCGGTACGTTTGTGAAAAATAGCTAAAAATAGAGTGGAAAATTCTATATCATGTTTTTTTATTGGTATTGAAATTTGAAAATAAATATGGTATAATACAGTATACAGGACAGGTGCAGAGGACAATAAAGTGTCCGGAAGTCTGTGCCTGTGCTTTTATATATAATTTTTAACTTTTTAGAAAGGGTGAAGAAAAACATGAAAAAAACATTGGGGAAACGCCTTATAAGCGGCGTAACCTCGGCTTTGCTCGCTGTTTCTGCTTTCGCACAGTCAGCTATTCCGATTGGAGAGCTGAGTATGCTGAGGGCAAAAGCAGCCACTAACCTCGGCAGTCTTGGACCTGCAGAAGATGTTACTCTCCTTATAGGTTCAAAGCCACAGGATCCGGACGGTAATGTTTACACCGGCTTGGATACCGTGGATAAGGTCGTTGCACAGTATAGTAAGGACTATGCACTCGGTATAGCATCACAGTTCTGTCTGTTTCTTGCCGATGACTTTATTCCGCACGAATCAGACGCAGAAGGAAGAGTTGCGGTAGGCGGAAGTATTGATACATCAAATTTTCCGTATGATTCGTACAACATAGGTAAAGGTCATTATGTCAATAATGATATGTCTGTTGACCTTGAAAAACTCCTGCTTGGTAATAAGGATTTTGCACATCTTATATGGGGTGCTGAGGGCGACTCTCCTAAGCTGGGCGGGGCAGTGAACAAGAATTCACAGAGACTGACAGCAGTTCAGACAGATGCTGGCGTTGAGTATGTCAAGGCTAATTTCAGTTCAAGTCTCGATACATTCTATAATGCAAAACTGATTGACATCAAGGCTCAGATTGATATGCTGAAGAGCAGATCCAATACAATATCATCAAAAAAGAATCAGTTTGATATGGCTGTCGATGACATAAGTGTTGTGGATTATCTTGAAAAAGTTCCGACAGTTGTGACTCTCACATATAACGGCGATGCAACAAAGCCGACTGAAACTGTTTACTTTAATCTTGATGATCTCTCTGACGAACAGTATGAGCAGTTCAAGAATGCTACTATAATAAGATTCGAGAATATTCCAAAACTGGAAAATCCGAGAAAGCTTTCTCAGGTAAACAGCGCTGCCGGTGAAAAAGAGGAAGAAGCTACATGGAATTATTCCTACATTGTTGTTAATGACAGCAGAAAAGGCGATATCATCATGGGTCACCAGATTAACGCCAAAGATAACGGCTGGTCTGCGAAACAGTATACAATGATAAAGGGATTCGATGCTGATAAGGCTATCAATGTTTCAAACGGAAGCGGTGACTGGCTTGCATATAATCCTGAAACAGGAGCTAAGGATTATCCGCTGTCTGTATTTTCGGATCCGAACGGAAACGGAACTACCGGAAAAAACAACGAAGCCGGTGTAAGTTCTCTGCTTTATAACTGCCCGAATGCAAGCAGAGTAATCTTCGCCAGCAGTACGCAGGGAACAGTGCTTGCTCCAAATGCACATATTACTGATTCTACTTTCCTGAAGAAAAATAATCTGCTTCCTAAAGACTGGACTATAACCGTACGTGATGGTGAAAATCCCCATATCTCTGGTGCTGTAATAGCTAAGTCCTTTGAGGGTAATATGGAATTTGGTTACCGTCCGTTTACAGGTCCGTCCGCAATCCTTGGCATAAGTTCAACTTATTCCCTCTATATGCATAAGGTTGACCAGGACAACGACCCGATTTCGGAAGTACTGCTCCAGAATGCAGGATTTGAACTTGTTCCTCTTAAGCAGGATTCAAACGGAAATTATGTCAAAGATGAGGAGACCGGTCTTTATGAAGCTGACGGCGACGTAATTCCTTTCGCTGTCGTTGAAGACGGTAAGCTCAAGGTAAACAATGTAACTTCCGGCAAGTACCTGATAAGAGAAACAAAAGCTCCTTTAGGCTATTCAAGAGATACTACAGTAAGATACTTTATAGATATTTCAGAGCCTGATTCACGTAAGGCAACATACAGTGTTCCGCTCAAGGATATGAAGAAAGAATATATTTATAAAGTAGGCGGAACAGATGATGTTCCAAATTCTATCAAGGGCATCACTGCCGAAGAACTCGAGGCTGATAAGGACAATTACATTCCTGCTGAGACATCAAAGAAAACATATACTTATAAAGTTGAACTTGATGGTTTTGGTACTAACGGGATAGTAGCTGTTGCAATCAATGGTTATGGTAATTACTGGGTAAATGGTACTACAGGTACAATTGATTTCTATGATGTCGATGAAATTTCTGAAGATACTGAGCCGATAGAATCACTCCAGTTTACTGGCAATGATAAATGGCTCCAGTTCGAGGGTTTCAAGGACGAAACCAAAAACAATGCGAAAAAGGCAGTAATTACAGTTGTATCAAGTAACGAAATTGATTTCACTAACGATGGAGTCAAGAACAGTATACAGTATACAAAAGATTGGGAGAACTGGACTTCTTTAACTCTGAAACTTTCTGAAGATTCTCCTGTAGAGTATACCTCTCCTATCACAAGATACTATAAGAAGTATGATGAAAGTGCTGAACATGAAAAAGATGAAATCGCTATCGAACTTGCAACAGGTGACAAGGTTTTAGGTCATACGTATCAGGTTCAGCCTGAAGTAAGCCCGATTGACTATGACAACGTAACAATAGCTATCTACAAAAATGAAGCGGTAGACGGTGAATTTGCTGATAACCCGTTTGATGCTTCACAGACCGGTGTTACTAAAATAGCAGAGCATACTTATTCAGGTCTTAACAACATCTCAAACGAAATCAAGAATAAAGACAATATTTACGTTTTTGACGTAAGCGTTGACAAGAGCAAGCCTGTAGAGGGCAAAGACGGTCTTACACGTTATGAAGCGGTAATCAATCAGGTAAAGATGACTGATAAAAACGGTAAGACTACTACATTGAAAAAAGGCGACGAAGGATTCGACAGTTTCAAGATTCATACAGTTACAAAGATTGAAAATGCCGACGGTACTGAAATTGAAGGACGTAAACCGCTGACGAACCTTATTTATGACAGTAAGTTTATTCCTATGGAAGACGGTGTTTATACTGTAACCGATAAGGGTGCTGCAACAATCACCGGTATGGGCGGAAACAAAACAGTCGATAACGCATTTTATGAAATGAAATTCGGTCAGGACGGCAAAATTGTAAGTGCAAGATATGCTGTTCCGGCAGCTGACAGAGTAATATTTGGTGCTGCTAAAACTGTTGGCGAAATTACTACCGACCTTGTAAGAACTGACGGAAAAAATGACAACACATGGGACGAATGGTATGGATTTGACCCTGATGACGGAAAACTGAAACGTTGGACTCCAAAACGTAATTCCGAAACAGGTGCATGGGAATCTGTAGGTACTGCAGTAAGAGTCGTAGATGAAGATTGCGGTGTATACAGAATTAACGGCGAGCTTTATGTAGCTGTATATGATGATGGAAATACTATGATATATGAGCTTGCAGAAGTTAATTTTGAACCAAAACAGGTTCAGCAGGAGGGCTTCGGTCCGGTACCCGGAATGACCATAAACGTACCCGCAGTAACAAGCAAAGAAGCACTTGAGACTAAAGCAGAACTCGTAGTAAACGAGTATGTTATCACTATTGATGACGATGTTGCAGAATCCAACATCAATCTTACTTATGCTTTCTCTGAAGATGAATCAATCAAGCTCAAGAACAAAAAGACAGAAGTTCCGATTAATGTTTCAAAGAGAGCTTTGGGAAGCAGTAAAGATTCCCTGCTCGGCGGAGCAACTCTTAAAGTTTCCGTTGATATGACCAAGGAAAAAGAACTTGACACCTTTAAGGAAAAATTTGCAGATTTAAAGGTTGAGCAGGATTCAAAGGAAATTAAATTTGAACTTGTTAACACAGACGAGGAAATTTCAGTTGAATTTGTTACATCAAACAAGTTTGAAACTCAGATAAAGGGTCTTCCGAACGGACATTATATCCTTTCCGAAAGTGCAGTTCCTGATAAGTATATCGTAGCTGAACCAATCAAGTTTGAGGTTGCAGACGGAGTTATCGTAGATGTTAATCTCGGTGATGACAAGGAAAACTATTTCGATAAATTTGAAAAAGATGAAAAGGCTTCCGAAACAGACGGCAAGGACGTATATGTAAAACATTACGAAAATGAACTCTACGAGGATAAGGTCGGCGACACATATGTAAAGGAAACTTCAGACAGCCTTGTAATGATTGACGCACATGAAACCCTCTCGGTAAGCAAGGTTGATATCGCTGATATTGATAAGGAGACTGCTAAAGAACTTGCAGGTGCAGATATCGAATTCCGCAGAATAAATGTAGCTACGGACGGTACTTTAAGTGAAGCAGAAACTTATCTCGACAGATGGGTATCCGGTAATGAACCGCACGTGATTAAACCAACAAAACGTGTACTCAATCCCGCATATGCAACAGATAAGACACAGGAACAGTATATTCGTGTTCCGGCATCAATTCCAAATGGTTATTACAGATTCCGTGAGATTTCTGCTCCGGACGGATATAAGTCTGTAGCCAACGTATATGTTAAGATTGAGGGCTACAAGATTGTTGATATCCTCAAGCTCGTGACAGACCCGACTACAGGTAAAAGAACATTCGAATCTGCAGAACGTAACGACGCTGTCAAGGACGTTGACGGCAATCTTACAATCGGTGATACTGCTTCCGAAATTGTAATCTCAAAGTACGATACTGAGACTAATTTGCTTGAAGGCGCTGAGATTAAGATTTCACTTGATCTTACATCTGTAAAGGCAGATGCTATGGAAGCTGTTACAGCTCAGTTTGATAAAGTAACAGTTGAGCAGGGTTCTAATACATTTGACAAAGAGACAAAAGATATAGACGGATTCAGTTTTGTTAATACGAAAGATGAAAAGTCCATCACATTTACTTCAACAGATGTTGATGCTATTTTCAAGAATCTTCCTGACGGTAAGTATGTTTTCAGTGAAATTACACCTCCGGAGGGATTCCAGAGTGCTTCAGACATTAAATTCACTGTTAATAACGGCGTTATTACAGAAATCGTGCTTGATGAAACTGCTGACGATGTAAAGGACGGCGTATACAACATCACTGAGGAAGACGAAGAAGGCAACATCGTAACTGTTGAACTCAATAAAATTACATCAGGTCAGACAACAGATACAGTTGTAATGGTTGACCGTGCTAACGGAGTTCTCCAGATATCCAAGACAGATATGACCGGAAATAAGATTGCCGGTGCTAAGATGAGTCTCAAAAAGGCTGAACTCAATGCGGATACAAATGTAGTAACCGTCGGTGATTCTGTTGCTGCATGGACATCAAATGATAAAGATTTACGTGATGTAAAGATTGAGGAAGGCTATTATCTCCTTACAGAAGAAGCTGCTCCGGCTGGATATACAGTTATTGAAGCAAAGATTCTTGTACACGTAGATAATAATGCTAACATTGATGAAGTCTATACTGTTGACAGCGACAACAAAGCGACACTTGTTGATGAAGAAAATGAGGTCAGCTACGTTGAGACTGACGGAGATGCGATTATCGTCAAGGATACACTTTCTTCAATTCACGTTTCAAAGAAAGTAGTCGGCGGTTCTGAGATTGCTGATGTAACACTTAAACTTCAGCTTGACACTGAAGGACTTTCTCCTGCTGCAATCGAAGCTGCTCAGAAGGCATTCGATAAAGTCACAGTAGAGCAGGGTACAGGAGAAAATAAGAAAACAGGTAACAGAATACCCGGATACAGCAAGGTAAAAGACGAAAACGGCATTTATGTTACATTCAATTCAGCAGGTATGGTTGCCGGTAAAACGGTTGATACAGTAATCAACGGACTTCCGGACGGCAAATATATTCTTGAAGAAATAGCTGTTCCTAAGGACAAGGACGGCAATGCGAAGTACGTTAAGGCTGAACCTATTAATCTTGTTGTTGAAAAGGGTATTATCAAGAGTATCGAAATTGACGAAAAGGATAAGGACAATTATGCTGAAGGCGAGAATGTTGTAGGAACTTCACAGGTAACTGGTGTCGTAATGCGTGATGCAACAACAACAGTAAAATCAACAACAACAGAATCAACAACGACGGCGTCAACAACAACAGAATCAACAACAACAGAATCAACAACGACGGCGTCAACAACGACGGCGTCAACAACAACAGAATCAACAACGACGGCGTCAACAACAACAGAATCAACAACGACGGCGTCAACAACGACGGCGTCAACAACAA
>CAMWRC010000073.1 GCA_947176565.1 uncultured Ruminococcus sp. | reverse complement strand
TTATTATACCAAAAACACTTGAAAAATTCAAGAGGTTATGCTATAATTATTATAGAAATTTTCAGATTTTACATTTATTGCAACGGAGGTGAACTTTTGGAATATATTTATATTATAGTTGCACAAACAGGTACTAAACCGGCACATTTTTTCAGATTTTTTACAAAAAAGCCGTATAATCACGTTTCTTTATCAGGAAGCGCAGACCTGTCTGAAATGTATAGTTTCTGCCGTACATACCGACCTTTTATGCTGCCCGCAACGTTCAACCGCGAAATAGTCGGCAAAGGAACTCTCGGAAAATTCAACTTTATCCCCTGCGAAATATACCGCATAAAAGTGACTTCCGAACAGAAATATGAATATAACCGCCTTATATCGCACTTCTGTAATAACCGCAAGGGATATTCATATAACATCTTAGGTCTTGTTCCTCTGTATCTGAATATTGACTGGTCGCGGAAAAAAAGCTTTGTCTGCTCGCAGTTCGTAGCATATACAATAGAAAAAATCGGCATACAGCTTGAAAAGCCGTTTTCACTGTATACGCCCGACGATTTCCGTAAATTTCCTGCCGCTGAACTCTATTACGCTGGTGAACTCAACAGCTTCCATGATGAAATGACAGCACGTTCAGACTATGCCGCAGCACGCTGGTTATCCATGTGAGAACCGCTGTTTCCGCTCTGATTTCAATATCCGATATGAGATAAAGTACCAGAAAAATCTTGCTTTCTGGCTGAAAAAACTCAAGGTCAAATTCTATTTTTCCACCTATTATTTCAAATTCTGCTTTTTCTTCACTGACTGTGAGCATCGCAGGTACGATTTTTTCAGTATTCATCTCATTGTATGAATTTGTATAGGCATATAAAAACATCAGCAATCCGACGGTTACGATGATGTATACAAGTACACATCTGACCGCCGGTTTTTTATTTTTTCTGATTATTCTCATTATTTTTATTTTCCTTTCATGCTTTCAAGAAGTCTGCTCAATGAACGCCCTATAAGCTGTCCGGAATACTGAACCTGTTCCAGTGTATTGCCATGTGAACCCACTTCAATAAGCAGACTGCCCGTTGTCAAATCCTGATTGTAATGACGATAGTCAAACAGTATCGGTCTTGTAAATCCTGAATAATCGCTTTCAAGCTGCTGCTGGAGATGACTGGCAAAATGAAAATTTTTCAGATAATCCGGCATATTGAGCGTTCCGTCATCACAGCCCGAAATTATCATTATCTGCGCCGCCTCTTTTCCGTCAATCTCAACATATGGCTGTGCGGCAAAAGTTTCATTTGATATTGCATCGCGGTGAATATCAAGCGCAACCTTTATAGTAGGATATTGTTCAAGTATCGGAACTATGCTTTCCCTGCTCCTCTCGTATGAACCGTTATACGACGGATAATCATGTATTTCAACTACGTGAATAACTCCTATTCCTGCTGCTTCGAGTTCCGCCTGAATTGCATTTCCTACCATTATCATATTTTTGGTTGAATCAGTAGTACGGTAGTTGAATACAGCATCAAGATTGTCGCGGACAAACGGCTCGAAACTCTCCGTAGTGTGTGTATGATAAATCAGAACCTGCGGTTCATCTGTATCTGAGATTGTAAAATCGGGCAGAATACGGCTTTCTGCGAGAAGGTCATCATTTGATATTGATGAACGGTTGTTCACCTGCCCGCCGTTGTCAAGATTGAAATACGTAGTTCCGCTGTATTCGCCATAGGTAGTGCGTGTTATTTCAATTCCTGCCGTCCATTCAGTGGGGTACGGCTTGTCACCCGGATTATCCGAAACCATGTCAATAGGATTCTGAAGCCTTACATCTGTATCAGAAACTTCGGCATATATGCCGTATCCGTGAGATAATATGGCTTCACCGCTGAGAATATCAGATTTTCCGTTTTTCTTTTTCATTTTTCTGCTCTCTACGGACGAACACTGAACAGTATCGTTTCTGTTTTCCGCTTTGGTTTTCAGAAATTCCATGCCTTTTGCTGTTCCCACGGCAATAACCGGAAGCAGAAGAAGTGCTGTCCACTTGACTGCCGCCGCTATTTTCCGCCGTTTATAACGTGTCATTCAAACACCGCCTTACTGATATATTAATCTATAGATATATTTGACCTTTTGTGAAATTATATTCAGTACAGGAAAAAAATAGCACTTGTTTTTCCGGCGGATATTGACATATAATAGATTATAATAAAAGAAATCCTGTACCATTTAAAGGTACAGGATTTTTTAATCACCGGTTTATATATCAACCGGATTTTCTCCGAAATTGCTGCTGTTATTATCGTTGCTGTAACTGTAGTCACTGCCGGAAGAATTATTTTTACTGTATGTCGATTCGAATACCTTTATGAAGTCATCATAGAAGCCGTCAAAGCTGTCATATCCCATTGCGTTGAAATACCACTGATATTTTTCGTCATTATATTTTGCGAAGTCGTCCGGAACTTCTCCGGTTCTTTCGTATTCGTCAATATATCCGTCGGCATTAAGAGCGAATTTTTCTATATCATTGCTTATTCCGGCAAATGCTGTATTGATTACGATTGTCAGAACAAGTGCAATCGATGATATGATAACTCCGGCGATTGCAAGACCTTTTCCTCCCCATTTCTTAGCAAGAGAGATTATGCCGAAGATAAGGGACAGAACAGCGGTCACATACGTAGTACAGCAGCAGGTGATTATAGTTACGATACTAAGCACGAAGCTTGTGATTGCTGCCCACTTTGGCTTTTTTTCCGGAATATTAGAGAACTGCTGATTATTTCCGCCGTTGTAATCCGGATAAACATTATTAGAATTATAATCTTCCATTTTTTCACCTCAAAAATATACTGATAAATATTAATAGTCTGTTTCCCATGTCCAGCTGCGTATTTCAAGCTCGTCCAGATTATACGGCGTGCGCTGATATACACAGTAATTAAGCCAGTTCGAAAACATAAGATTTGCCGTGCATCTCCACGAGAAAAATGGTGTATTTTCGGGATTGTCATCGGGAAAATAATTATACGGAATCTGTATATCAAGACCTTTTTTCACATCACGGAAATACTCATTTGCTATAGTATCACGGTCGTATTCCGAATGACCTGTAATAAAATACTGCCTGCCATTCTTATTGGCGATTATGTGAACTCCGGAAACCGCGGAGCTTGTCAGTATTTCAAGCTGACTGACCTTTTCAATATCCTCACGCCGTACTTCTGTATTCCTGCTGTGCGGAACGCAGAACACATCATCAAATCCGCGCAGGAGCAGACTGTTTTCGACTTCCGCCCTATGCTGAAATATACCGAACATTTTCTGCCTGAGCGGATATTTAGGAACCCCGAAATGATAATATAATCCTGCCTGCGCTGCCCAGCAGATATGAAGCGTTGAGAATACATGAGTTTTAGACCACTCGAATATCTGAGTTATCTCGTTCCAGTAGTCCACATCTTCGTAATCCAGAAGTTCAACCGGCGCGCCAGTGACAATCATTCCGTCATACCGGCAGGATTTTATTTCGTCAAAAGTTTTATAAAAAGATTCAAGATGATGTCTTGATGTATTTTTTGAAACATGAGATGCCATCTGAAGCAGTTCAATATCCACCTGAAGCGGCGTATTGCTGAGAAGCCTGAGAAGCTGACATTCTGTTTCAATTTTTTTCGGCATTATGTTCAGGATAATAACTTTAAGCGGACGAATATCCTGATGTTCCGCACGTTCCTTTGACATAACGAATATATTTTCACTGCCAAGCGTCTGGAATGCCGGAAGTTCAGAGGAAATTCTTATCGGCACTAAATTTCACCTCTCCTGCAATTTTTGCATGCATTCATAAATCCGTCAAGATTTTCGCATATTGTGCTGTCACCCTCAAGGAACTTCAATTTTCTGAGATTTACAAATCCGTCCTTATCGGGAAGTTTAAAAATCATCGTTTCGATTCCTTTCAGCACGCTCTTGAACATGACTGAACGCACAAGACCATCACAGAGCATAAGGTCGCCGCCGTCGTCATATCCATATACGACAGTACATTCCGTCTCATAGGCATACGCGATATAGCCTATGGATTTTCCCTTGTCCATTGCCTCAGTAATATGAATATTATCCACGCCTGCCGCGGCGATTATATCCTCATAGCCCTCAGTATCAAATTTTTCCTGTATTTCAAGCATTTACTTCTCCTTACCGGCAGCGGTTCTAAGTGCGCGGAGTTCCTCAGCTGTGAGTTCACGCCACGTTCCGGGTTTAAGCATACCAAGTTTCAGTGGTCCGATGCTTATACGTCTCAGGCGTGCAACTTCAAGTCCTACAGCTTCGCACATTTTCCGTATCTGCCTGTTTCTGCCCTCATGTATGGTAATAAGCAGAACAACACGTCCCTGTTGTTTTTCCTTGACCACCACATTTGCCGGCAGAGTTGTTTTTCCGTCAATCTCCACGCCGCCCGAAAGCTTTACAAGCTGTTCATCGTTTATATCCGGACGTACAGTTACGCGGTATGTCTTGGAAATATGACGGGTGGGGTGCATTATTGAATTGGCAAACTCGCCGTCATTGGTAAACAGCAACAATCCCTCGGAATTGCGGTCAAGCCTGCCCACGGGATAAACACGCTCATCAATATCATCAAGCAAATCCATGACGCACCGGCGGTTGAGTTCGTCAGAAACTGTCGTGACATATCCGCGCGGTTTATTCAGCATGATATAAATATAATTCTTTTTACGCGATATACGAATACGTTCGTCGTCAACAGTTATAATATCCCTGAATGTACATTTGTCTCCCAGTTTAACAGGTCTGCCGTTAAGCTTCACTCTGCCCTCTGATATAAGCTCATCAGCCTTTCTGCGTGAACAGAATCCGCTGTCAGCAATCATTTTCTGTATTCTTATCTTTTCCATTAAATATATCCTTTACTTTTGAAATAAATTTATCTGCAATATTTTTTTTCTTTTTTTCCTCTGCTGGCTTATATTCTGCATTTTCCGCGGCATACAGCGGAATCCGGCGTATCTCCCTGCCATTAAGGCTTATTATCAGTTCAGCAAGTTCATCGCCTGCACTTACCGGAGCATAGACAAACGGCGGAGCTGAAACCGTATATGTCAAATCCCCGCAGCCGTCTGCGCCTATGGTAATACCGGCGATTCCGCCTCCTGCCGTAACGTTTATCTTATCACTATACGAACCGGCAAGGTCAAGCTGCAAATCCTGCGGAATATCTGGAATTACAGTTTCCACACGATTGAAACAGAAATCATACAGATTCATATGGTCGTTCCAGTCGTTCGGGTCATTGAGAGTAACGCATACAAGATTTTTTCCGTCACGACAACAGGCTGATACAAGACATCTGCCGGCTTCGTCGGTAAATCCTGTTTTTACTCCATATGTTCCGCTGTAAAGAGAAAGCAACTTGTTTGTATTTTTAAGCCAGCGCGGAAACGGCGGATTTCCAAACTCAAGCTTTATGGTTTCTGAGGAGCATATCTCGCGGAACGTCTTGTTTTTCAGAGCCTCAGCCGCCAGAACAGCCATATCTTCAGCAGACGAGCCGTGACCTGTTCCCTCAAGTCCGGACGGCGTAACAAAATAAGTCTTGCTGAGTCCCAGTTCCTGAGCGCGTTTGTTCATCATATCCGCGAATTTCTCGATACTTCCGGCAACTGCAACAGCTGCAGCATTTGCCGCATCGTTTCCAGACGGAAGAAGCATACCGCAGCAAAGGGCATATTTTGTAACCGTATCTCCCTCCTGCAATCCCATAGATGAACCCTCAACGCGTATAGCATCGGAATCAACAACAAAAGGAATATCAAGTCCGCCTGATTCCAGGGTAAGCAGAACTGACATTATTTTCGTGGTACTCGCCATAGGAAGCTTTTCGCTGCTGTTGTGCGAATAGATTATTTCTCCCGTATCGGCAGAAATGACCACAGCCGCTTTTGCTGAAACTTCGATATTACCGACATTTCCAGCAGTCTCGACATTTTCAGTATCATCAATATTTTCAATACTATCAATAATCTCAGTATTTTCAATATCTTCTGCATGTGCAGGAATACAATCTGCAACTGCCAGACAGCATAAAACTGCCGGAATAACAGCAAATTTTTTCATACTATCACCCTTCCGCATAATATTCATAATATTTATAAATTTTATGCAGAAAAACATGAATTAATTCAGCTGTCGGGAACATATATGCCTGTTTTTGTCAGCAGCCGTAAAATTTTAATCGCTTATAGTTACTTCACTTTCACCGGCGGGATTTCCTTTTTTCTTTGCGATTATCCTCTGGATTTTCTCAATAATCTGCGGAACTGCATTTGCTGCGCTGCTTATGAT
>CAMWRC010000072.1 GCA_947176565.1 uncultured Ruminococcus sp. | reverse complement strand
AATCAATTGTATAAGTTTTTTCCTTCAGATATAAATTCACTTTCTGAAAAATCCGTCCTGACTTCTGTCCGGACGGATTTTTTCGAATTATATGATAAAATGATATTGTTATCTTCCTGTTCTGAGCAGGAATCTTTTTCTATATTTTATATTTGCATACTTTGAAATACGCTTCATATATTTGAAATCATAAGCTCCGCCTACCGCCCCTACTATCGGGATTCCCTGTATGATTTTAGTATACATAAGTGCTGATGTCAATGCACTGCTTGCGGAGGCGGTCTGCTGTCCGACAGAACAGCCGTCGGGTATTTCTGAACGGCGGATAAATTCTTCTATACGATTGTCGGCAGCGGCAAGCTGTTCTCCGTCTGAAACCGCTCCCTCTATTATGAGAAGTATAAGATATTTTTCCGCGTCACTGTTGTATCTGAAACCATATCTGAGTGAGATTTCATATATACATTTCAGCACCATTCCGGTGAATATAGGTATATCTGGAAGTCCTGCACCGAAAAGTCCCATTCCGATTCCTGATGCTCCTGAAACAAAAATATTTATATTTCCGGAACGCTCTGCCGGACGTGTTATATTTTTCAGTGACTTTTCATTTCTGCAGCATCTGTCGGCATTAAGCAGGATTCTGAAATCTCTTTCAAGCTGTTTTTTATCGTATGTCTTTTCTATTATATCAGTGCCTTTTTCAAAAATGAGTGAAAACGCCTTTAAAAATGCCGTATCAATACTGCTCCTGATTTTTTTCGGTATCTTTTCATCAAGAATACGACTGATATGCATTTTCTTTCCGGAATTTATTTTATTCAAGAATTTTTCTTCTTCCGCACAAATCCTGTGCCATTCCTTCTGACGAGCTGTAAAATTTTTCATGATAAAAACTCCTTCTTCCGAATCATTACATATTATTATATCACAAACCGATGCATATTGCAACTTAAACCACAAATTCCGAAAATAAACTTATAGTATAATCTTTCGCTGATTTAGCAAATCGCAACTAAAACCATAATTCTCACAAAATAAACTTATAGTATAATTTTCAGCTAATTTACAGGAGCTTAATAGTGTTTGTGCATATTGTGTTATACATGACGTAAAATTTAGGCATTAAATCTTGATTATGGGGTATGAAAAAACATTTGCATATGGTATAATCTAATCATAGAAGAAAAGAAAACATTAAGTTTTCAAGTGTGTGTATAATTTCACGGAGGTGTTAGTATGATGACTACTAAGAATACTAAGAAGGTTTTTTCAAGAGCAATAGGTTTTGTTTCCGCTTTTATGATGACTCTTACAATGTCGGCTTATGTTCCGGCAAAAGCTGATTCCGCTCCTACAGAAGAACAGACTGCTCAGCTTATCAACGAAATCGAAATCTTTGTTAATCAGGCAAGAAAAGAAGCAGGTCTTAAACCTGTATACGTTGTTCCTTATCTCAACGAAGTTGCGGCAGTAAGAGCTGAAGAATCCTCTGAAAGTTTCGCACATACAAGAAACGGCGGTACAGAAGGATTTGAGACAATTATCGATACAGATATAGTTCCTTATGGATTCGCAGCAGAAAACCTCGCATGCGGATTTGGCGATACAGAAGTTACATTTGAGCAGTGGAGACATTCAGAGAAACACTGGGCATCTGTTATGAATCCTACAATCACACATATGGGCGTTGGCGTGTATTATGACCCCGACAAGCCATATCAGTGGTATTGGCAGCAGACATTCGTAAGAACTGATGTTGAATTTGCAGACCAGTATCTCCCGTCCGATACAGTTATAGTTCCGAAGGGCGACGGTGATGTTGACGGCGACGCAGCAATAAGCGTATTTGACTACACTCTTATCACAGATTATGTACGCAAACAGCATGAAGATTATCCTGTATACTTCAACGAAGCACAGCGTGAAGCTGCTGACTGCTTCAGAGATGGTCTCATCACAGAATCTGATGCAAAAGTAGTATGCAGATACCTCCTCGGCGAATATGATTCAGTTGTTTTTGAGTTTTAATTTTATACTATGATTGGAGGGAAATTTATTATATATTTAACGAACAAATAAGACTGTACAGAATTAACTGTACAGTCTTTTCGTTGTCTTAAAAAGCTTTGATTATTTTGTAAGAGGCAAGTCGCTTATATCATAAATTCCTGCATCTACCTGCTGGATTATCAGTGCATCAACCGCAGAAATACCCGCTGTTCCGTCAACATCAGCATTGAGAAGTCCCTGTTCGCTGATTGTATATTTGTCTTTGTTTCCACAGTATTGAAGAACAAGAGTTGCATCGGCAACTGAAAGTTTGCCGTCGCAGTTTGCATCGCCACTGAGAGTGATTCCGGTGGGTTTTGTCGTGATTGTAACAGGAGTTTTCGTAGTAGTTGAATTTGTAGTAATTGTTGTTTTTGCGGTAGTTGTCGTTCTTGCAGTAGTCGTTGTTCTTGCGGTAGTTGTTGTTCTTGTGGTAGTTGTTGTTCTTGTGGTAGTCGTTGGTCTTGCAGTAGTTGTTGTTCTTGTAGTTGTTGTTGTGTATCTTATAGTTGTTGTGGTGGTAGTTGGTGCGGTAGTGGTAGTAGTTACAACAGGAAATCCAACTGCGATATAGCCGTCATAGCTTGGGTCAATATCCCAGAGAGCCGGACACCTTTGTATATGGGAGAAATCAGCGGTAAAATTATAGTTTGTATCATTATTGTAGATACCCTTTGTGAATGCCCATGCCTGCATAAGTCTTCCGGTAAGATTATCATTAAATGTTGTGAATGTATCTTTCACCTTTGAACTTTCCTTGTAGACTATATCCAGCGGATAAACATCGCCATCATGTACATTATTCGGGAGATTGAATGTAAATTCAGCAAGAACACCTGATGTTCCGGAATTGTCATCACCAGCGGTTGAAATGAAAATTCCTTTCATTCCGTAATCCTCTGCGGTAGAGTCATTGAAAACGCTGAGACTTAAGTCCTTGGCAGCATATCCTCTTTTTACGTTGATTCGTCCATCATAATCTGTTTCTATTTCCAGACGGGGGTCATAGTATATATGCAGACCGGCTGCGGCATAGGAATAATCTTCTGTATCAACAATTACCTGAACATTTACTTTATGACCGGAAGATAATTCATCACGTGACAGTACTTGTTTTGTAAGTGAGATGTACGGCTTGATTCTGGAATCTGATATTTCAGTCTGAGTAAATCCGTTGTCGGCTTCGGCGTTCACATTAAGTGCAGAAGTTCCGGCAGCAATAATGAACGCTGTGAATGTGGATATTATTTTTTTTAAATTCATATAAATTACCTCTTTCTTGTTTTTGTGGAATAATCCGTTAAAAAGTAATAAAAGTCCTGTTTCTGCGAAAATAAAAACAGGACTTTTTGAATTTTGTTGATAATATGATTTCAGGTAATCAACAATTCGGAAAAATCTGAGGCTGAATTACTTTGACAGCGGAAGCTGTTCTATTGTGTAGAGACCTGCATCAAGCTGCTGTATTACAAGTGCGTCAGCAGGTGAAAGACCTGATTCGCCGTCAACATCAGCATTGAGTTTTCCGTCATCTGTGATAGTATACTTATCTCCGTTTCCGAGATACTGGAGCAGAAGCGTAGCATCAGCAACAGTAACTTCGCCGTCGCAGTTTACATCGCCGTATGCAATATTTCCGGACGGATTGCTGGAAGGTTCTTTTGTAGGTTCCTGTGTAGTAGGTGCAGATGTAGGAGGCTGTACCTCATCGCCGAATGAATAACCGGTCATTTCAGCTGTCTTGTCGTCGCACCACCAAATCTGAATCTGTGCAGAGGAAATGCTTGCCGGAATTGAAGAAATATCCACTTCGACTGTAAGTTTTCCGTCGGAAGCGATTTTGCCCTCCCATTCGAGGGAAGTCCAGTCATCACCCATATAGCCGACACAGCCGTTTGTTGTTGAACCGGCAGCACCTTCGATTACGAATGTAAGCTTATCGGAATCTTTTCTGTCAGCCATGGAAATTTCATATACTTTTGTATCATCTTCCGGAGGTGCTTCGATGTCGCCCTTACCCTCGCCGATAATAGCGATAGCGGTTATATTTGTCTTGCTGTTTGTTCTTGCAAAGAGATGAGCAATATCTTTCACATCAAGATTCTTGCCTTCCCATGCAGCTGATATATGCTGTGATGAATAGTAAGCGATACCCTTTTCCTCATCAACATCGTAGTGCTTTATTTCCGTCCAGTTATCCCAGTCAGCGTCGCAGACAGCGATTACCGGAGCATCTCCTGTAAACTTGATAGCAACATCGCCGTCTTTGAGGTCAGCCCATGATATGTTCAGACCCTCTGTGCAGTTGCCGTTTTCAATAGAAGCGTCAATGTCATATGTTTTGTCAGTGAGCTGTTTGCCGGTAGTTATGTCGTCATGCTCAATAACAGGGGATTTTCTTGCGCTTCCCCATACGACTGACTTATCGTTCATTACTTCGACCATTTTGTCGACAACCGGTTCAGATGCTTCATACCAAGTACAATTGCTTCTGTTGAGATAGCCATGAGCTTCTCCGCCGTTGTTTGCGATTACGTTATTATCCCAGAGAACACAGGGCATACCCATTTCTTTTGTAGTCTTGATGTAAGCTTCAGCCCATTCAACGCGTGCGTCGGTATTCCCGAAGTTTGAGGCACTGAATTCGCCGAGAACTACAGGAATATTCTTATCGCCGAATGTCTTTCTGATACCGTCGAGAATAGTTGTCAGCTCGTTTGAGTATGCCGTAGTGAATGTGCTGTGGTCTGCGATTTTATCGTCCATAGCGAATCCGTAAGGTGAATATGCGTGAACGGAAACAGCAACATAATCATCATCAGGAACAACCACGCCGGACATCATAGCTGTATCGCTGGAAGCGCAGTAGCCCGGAATCATGATAAGACGCGAATCGCTGTATGGCGAGTCAACGCCTCTGATAACCTTAACGGCATCTGCATTTATTTTGTTGATAGTATCAACTTCGTCCTGATGAGGTCCCCACCATTCGTGGTCAGTACCTGTGGCACGTGGTTCGTTCATGGTTTCGAATACGAGATGCTGGTCATAATCCTTGAAAGCTTCGGCAATCTGTTTCCAGAGAGCTGTGACATATCCTGTGATTTCCTCATAGTCTGCGCCGAGAGTTGCGCGGTTCTGATAAGGTTCTTCATGGTGGAGGTTGAGGATAACATACATACCGTTGTCATAGCAGTAATCAACGACTTCCTTTACACGAGCGAGCCATGCATCATCAATTTTATAGCCATTGTCCTTGTCAACGTGCTGGAACCATGTTACAGGAACACGTACAGTATTGAATCCCTTAGCCTTTACAGTATCAATCATTTCCTTAGTTGTAACTGGATTGCCCCATGTAGTTTCAGCTTCAAGACCCATAGACGGAAGATTTCCGTTATAGGAATCGAGAGTATTTCCGAGATTCCAGCCGAGCTGCATTGCTTCAGTTATTTCAAATGCAGTGAGTTCGTCAGCCGCATCTGTTGAGAACTGCATAGGTGCAAGTTTCACGCCGGAGATAAGGCATACAGCAGCCGCAGCTGTACTGAAGAAGCGTGATATTTTTGTTTTGATAAACATGAATAAATCCTTTCTCTGCAATAAATTGCAGCGTTATGTTTCTACAATTATTTTAACTATGTGAAAACGGGGAAAACAAAATACAAAAATCCCCTTATAGATTTATTTTAGCATATTGCCCCAAAAATTTCAAGGTATTCTGTGAAATATGCTGTAGAATTTTACACCTGAATTTTAGCTATTTTGCATATTGCCGAAACAGGATTAATAAATATCTGTGTATATTTTATTAATTGATTATTATTTCATGTGTTTTGTTACGAAACGGTTAGAGAAATCGGTTTTTGTTTCCCAGTCATCGCCTATGAATTTACGGCAGGTTTGTTTAAACCATTCTATATCTTCCTCCATGAGTTTTATGCGGGTACTTGTTTTATCAGCTTCGAGAGCAGCCTGAACGGCAGCTTTTTCATAGTTTGCGACCCACTGTTTTACGTGTTCAATATCATAGCCGTCTTTTTCCACGATTTTTTCGGGAGTGGTATTTCCGCGGAGAATTTCCCTTGCAAATTTATTCTGTTTATCCTTGCTCGGGTCTGGTTTCGGAGGCGATTTTTCTTCTGTATGTGCATCTGAATTTGAAGAACAGGCAATAATTACAATAATAAGCACTATGAATATCATAAATATCACTGATTCCCTGTCAGTCATCAAATCGCCTCCTAGCAGTTGTTTGTTTATTTTCAGCAGTAGATTTCCGCAGCTATATCAACAGTCTGTTTAGCGTCTTTGGCATAGAAATCAGCGTGTATCTGTCTGGCGTATGATTCTGTGAGAACTGCGCCGCCTACAACTGTTTTGCAT
>CAMWRC010000071.1 GCA_947176565.1 uncultured Ruminococcus sp. | reverse complement strand
TGTCTGTACCGCCTGAAACGCGGTTGAAACCTCTTTTTACGAGCCCGTCAGCGCGTGCGTGTGCATTTTCTACGATACGTCTCTGATAGTCCTTAAATTCCGGTTTGAGAGCTTCGCCGAAACATACAGCCTTTGCAGCGATTGTATGCATAAGCGGACCGCCCTGAGTTCCGGGGAAGATTGCGGAATTGATTTTCTTTGCGAGTGCTTCGTCATTTGTGAGAATAAGACCTCCGCGAGGACCTCTGAGAGTCTTGTGAGTCGTAGTTGTTGTAATATCAGCATACGGAACAGGGGATTCGTGAACTCCGGCAGCTACGAGACCTGCGATGTGCGCCATATCAACCATAAGAAGCGCGCCTACTGATTTTGCGATTTCAGAAAGTCTCTTGAAATCAATTGCGCGGGGATATGCGCTTGCACCTGCAACGATAAGTTTCGGCTTATGTTCTTCTGCGAGTGCCTGAACCGTATCATAGTTGATAGTCTCTGTTGTATCGTCAAGACCATATGAAACGAATTTGAAGTATTTGCCTGAAATATTTACCGGTGAGCCGTGTGTAAGATGACCGCCGTCGGCAAGACTCATACCAAGAACTGTATCACCCGGCTGAAGTACAGAGAAATAAACAGCTGTATTAGCCTGTGCGCCTGAATGCGGCTGAACATTTGCGAATTTAGCACCGAAAAGCTCCTTAGCACGTTCAATAGCGATAACTTCAACTTCATCAACACACTGACAGCCGCCGTAGTATCTCTTTCCGGGGTAACCCGCAGCGTATTTATTTGTGAGAACGCTTCCCATAGCAGCCATAACGGCAGGGGAAACAATATTTTCGCTTGCGATGAGTTCGAGATTTCTTCTCTGTCTTGCAAGCTCCTTGTCCATAGCTGCGCCGACAGCGGGGTCATACTGCGACACAAGTCCGATTGAGTCCATAAGTTCGTTGTACATTTCAACCTACTCCTTATAATTAATAAATATAAATAATTTAATCAGCTTCTGACAGCTTCTTATATTATACACTATATTATTTAACTTTGCAATAGTCTCCGGAAATATTTTATCTGGAAACCGTTATTCCTTTCCAGAATATATCCCAGTTGATTTCCGAAAGCGTCGTTGATGCAGCCGCATAATACTGCAATGCATATGAAGCATCGGAGGCATCTATCTTTCCGTTCCGGTCAATATCTGCACGCATTGTATAATCATCGGTTTTTTCCGGAAAAACACCTGTAGACACCTGAGCATAATATATCAGAATATCAGATGCATCTGTGGCTGATACCAGATTATCGTAATCTGTATCGCCAAGTCCTGAAAAACAGCTTACATTATACACAACAATAGGCTGATTGCCTTTCGGAGGCGTAATGCTTATTTTTGCTGATGTATCTTTTGAAAATGCAGAGCCGACGGTAAACGGACTTGGAATACACGCCTGTGTTATATCAACGATTTCCTCATCAACGATAAATTTGCCGTTATCGTCTTTTTCCGGAAGCTGTGTATCTTTTTTGATTATGATTTTCATTCCGTCAGTGCTGATATTGCCGGTTTTTGAGTAATATTCAGTTTTACTGGGAATCTGGTCACATGATATTGTCATTTTTACGTAAAGAGCGTATATATCGGTATCTTCTGTAATTGATTCCGGATAATCGCTCCACCGACCGAATCTTATTTCAGTGAAATTGCCGTCGTGCGTTGAAAGAGAAGCGGTATTGATTTGGCTGAGGTCAACGGATTCTCCGTGAGGAACAGAAAGCGTATCCATAACTTCTCCGTCAAAATCATAAACTGTCACTGTATGTGAAACGGCTGTATCTTCAGCATACGAATTAATCGTAACTGCTGATAAAATAACCGCTGCCGATACTGCTGTAATAAATTTTATTTTCATCTTCGTAACATTCCTTTCTGCCTCTTATAAAGAAAAATCTTGATGATTCGCATAATCTTTCTGTCAATGATACATATTCCTCAAACGGCATTTCCAGCATCATGAAATCCGCCGACAAAATAGATTCACTGTTGCTGCTGTATTCAAAAACTGCATAGAGAACAACGCAGTTCCATGGAACTTTCTTTGCCGTTTCCAGAGCGTCTTTCTCGTATTCCATGAGATATTCTTCTGCTTTGTGTATGCTGAAAAATCCGCATTGCCTTGAATTTATGTATATGTCAATGTCATGGCGCATCTGACGGCAGTGATACGGTATCATGATTTGTTTTCTCCTGCTTTATTGCTGTCTGTCTGATTTCCTCTGTTCTTTTTGCTTTTTATTCTGAATGCCGTAATGCCGGAAATAACAGACGATGCAATAAAAACAGCTGTGCATATCAGTATTGTAGTGAGAACTGACGGATTTCCGGAATCAGTATTTTCAGCAAGAAGCAGAATATTAATTATCGGAAAGGTCATAGCTGTCCTCCTTGTTCATAAGTACAAAATCTATAATTCTGCTGTATAAGCTCGGCGGATTGCGCATTATCTTGTCGCCTATTATTTTAGCCTGTATCAGGTCAGGAGCAAAAAGTTTGAGTTCCATGAGGTCGATTTTTCCGTCAACACAGCGCATATGAATATAGCAGCCGTTATCAGTCGGAGTATATCTTATTTTTATTTCCTTTTCCATTTTATGGCGTGCAAAATATCTGAGTGCGGCGGAAACTATGATATCACGATGAGATTTTGAAAGATGTTTTTTCAGTTCACGGGCGCAGGCTTCGCCTTTGATAGTGAGCGCGAAAAATTGTTCACCGTTTTCGCTGGTTTCTATGCGTACATGTTCATTGTCAAGCAGATAGCCGACGGCTTCCTGATATGAAAAATAATTGACAATGCCGGTACTGATAAAAATTTCGTACATATATTCGCAGTTTATCGGCCGTTCAAACTTGTTCAGAAGATAGCATATGAGTATATTAAGCGTGGATACGTCCCTGATTTCTGTATCTGCCATTTCAGACATCTTGAATATATTTTCGTCCTGCACAATGACCTACCTGCCCTTCATCAGCAAAAATTCGGATAATCTATCATACATGAAAGAACTGCTGTATTTACTGCTGCTTCGATACAAACTGCCGCTTTCGGAACAATACAGATTTCACTGCTGTTTTTTGGCGGAGGAGCAACAGATGCACGGATTACAACAGGCATACCGGTAGATATACCGCCTGTGATTCCGCCGTGGTTGTTTGTTCTGGTGACGGAATATCCGCGTTCATCAGTATAGAAATTATCTGAATACTGACTTCCGGTCATATTAGCGGATTCAAATCCTGCTCCGAACTCAACTCCGGTTATGTACGGAACGGCAAATACCAACTGTGCGATAGTATTCTGAATACCGTGAAACAAAGGCGAACCGGCACCGCATGGTATATTTACCACTGCACATTCAACGATTCCCCCAAGTGTTTCGCCGTATTCGGCGGCAAGGGAAATATCTTCAAGCATATTCCAGCCGCTGTGGTCATTGATTACAGGAAAATCCTTGAATCGTATACTGCGGACAGCATCTCTTGATATATGTGCCATATCATATGGATTGTCCTTTATATTATGTACTGACATTATATGTGCGCCCGTATATATACCGCGACGTTCCAGTATCTGCGCGCAGACTGAGCCGGCAAAGCAGATTGGTTCTGTAAATCGTTCGGGCATACACGCGTCTTTCTGTACATCACAGAAACCTCTGTATCTGACCGCTCCGGTATAGTCGCCGTGACCTATGCGTGTGTTTGCCGGAATATTTTCATCTTTTTCATCGGGAACGTTATTCTGAAAAACTGCGCATATCGGTGCGCCGGTAGTACGTTCGCCGCGGAGTCCCGACATTATCCGCGGAGTAGGTATAATTCCGTTGTTTCCCATTGATTTTGGATTCATTCTTTTCAGGAATTTGCAGATTTCATCAGCGTCTATATATTCTCCGGCTGGTATTCCGTTCAGTGTTACGCCGATGATACTGTCATGAGTCTCGCCGAAGTACGAAACAGATATTTTATTATTCCATATTAATGACATCAGCCTTGCCTCCGAGATTTTTATAATCATCAAAAAAATTTGGATATGATTTTCTTACTGCTTCCGCGCCTTTTATAATGACTTCGCCGTCACAGCGGAGAGCCGCGATTGCCGCAGCCATTACTATTCTGTGGTCGCCGAAGCTGTCAACAGTGCCGCCGTGAAGTCCGCCTGTGGGAGTGATTTCAAGTCCGTCAGGAGTTACAGATACATTTCCGCCGAGATTGTTCAGCATATCGGCGCACGCGGCAAGTCTGTCGCTCTCTTTGATTCTAAGTCTTTCGGCGTTATAAATCACTGATTTTTCAGTGCCGTATGCACCCAGTACAGACAGAATCGGAACTAAATCAGGAATATCGGAGCAGTCTGCCCTGAATCCTGTTATTTTTCCGTCTGATTCGGCAGCAACTGTGATGTCTGTTATTTTCTTGTCTCCCTGCACGCTGTCGGGATTGAGATTTCCTATACTGATATGTGAGCCGAGCGCATTTGCAACATAGAAAAATGCCGCCTGTGAATAATCGCCCTCGACACGTTCATCATGTGGAACGTATTTCTGACCGCCTTTTATTCTGAATCCGTTTTCGGTTTCGGAAATGACGATGCCGAAACGTTTCAGAATGTCGATTGTTATATCAACATACGGACGCGATTCAAGGTGAGATGTAAGAACTATTTCGGAATCTCCGTCAACAAGGGGGAGAGCGAAAAGAAGTCCTGTAATAAACTGTGATGATACATTGCCCTCGATTTCGTATGTTCCGCTTGTGAGCTTTCCCGAAATTGTGAATGGCATGGCATTATTATAGTTAAATGTTATACCATGTTTGCTCAGTTCTCTTATGTAAATGTCAATTGGTCTTTGCGGAAGTCTGCCCCTGCCATGGAATTCAGTTTCTACTCCCAGAGCCGCCGCAATTGGAATAATGAATCTGAGAGTAGAACCGCTTTCATTGCAGTCAATTACAGCTTTTTCGGGACTTTTTTCTATTCCGAAAACCTGCTGGATATGACTGTTATGCTGTCCCACACAGAATCCTGCTCCCAGTGCAGACATGGCATCTATTGTTGCTTCAATATCTTTTGAATAATTCAGTCCGGTTATTGTCGAATGACCATTTGCAAGAGCCGCACAAATCAATGCACGATGTGCGCAGCTTTTTGACGCTGGTATATCGACTTTTCCACGTAATTTTGAGGGCTTTATCAGCATATCCATATTTTATCCCTCCATGAGTTTTTCAAATTCAGCAACAGTTACTTTTTTAATTTCCGCCCTGCCGATTTCATTGCAGACAATGAAGCTTATACTTCCGGATTCACATTTTTTATCTGTTGAGCAGTAAGGGAGAAGTTCAGACATCGGGGCTTCCGTTGATGTGGGAAGCTTGTATGATTCAACGCATTTTTTCAGACGTTCCGTGATTTCAGGACTGCATAGACGTTCCGTAATCATGCACATTCCAGCGGCGACGCCCATTCCGTGCGTATAGTCGGTGTAATTGTGCCATCCCTCAATGGCGTGACCGAGAGTATGTCCGAAATTGAGTATTTTCCGTTCACCTTTTTCACATTCATCATTTTCCACTACGTCTCTTTTTATGTCTATACAGGTATATACAATATCGTCCATAACTTTGTCAATGTCTGATATATCGTGATTTTCAAGGATTTCAAACAGATTTTTGTCGCGAATCATGCCGTATTTGATAACTTCAGCCATACCGCACGCGATTTCACTTTCGGGAAGTGTACGGAGCGTATCGCTGTCGCATATCACAAGTGCAGGCTGTTTGAATGCTCCGACAAGATTTTTTCCTCCTGCTATGTCAATTGCAGTTTTTCCTCCGACTGATGAATCAACCTGAGCAAGCAGTGTAGTCGGAATCTGGATAAATTCTATTCCCCGCAGGAATGATGCCGCTGCAAATCCTGTAATATCGCCGACTACGCCGCCGCCGAGAGCGATAAGAAAATCGCTTCTTGTGATTCTTTTTTCGCACAGAAAGTCGTATATCTCACCGAGAACAGTCAGATTTTTAGACTGTTCACCATGAGGAAACACAAACACTGATACATCAAATCCGTTTTCTCCGAGCGACTGCACAAGAGTATCAGTATACAGTGAATTTACAGTATCATCGGTTATAATCACGGTTTTCTTTGAACTGATAACATGAGATATAAGCTCACCGGCTTTTCTGAGTGAGCCTCTTTCTATTATGACATCATATGGACAGCTTGTCCTTACGCTGATTTTTTTCATTTTTCAATGCCTCCGAATTTTATCATTAATTTCAATTATATCATATCTGTGAAACATTGTCAAGAATTATACGTAAATTCAGCAGACCATACGCATGAAAGTTTATCCTCAACTGAAAAGGAGATATTGTAACCATT
>CAMWRC010000070.1 GCA_947176565.1 uncultured Ruminococcus sp. | reverse complement strand
GAATAAAAAATGCTCTGGATTTGCTTTAAAATATTGTAAAAGAGGTGCTGTATGGCTTTTGAGGGTCTTTCCGAAAAACTTAATAATGTGTTCAAAAAACTTAAATCAAGAGGTAAGCTTACGGAAAAAGACGTAAAGGAAGCTATGCGCGAAGTCAAGCTTGCACTTCTTGAAGCTGATGTAAGCTATAAGGTCGTCAAGGATTTTGTTGCGAAAGTCTCTGAACGAGCCGTAGGCGAAGAAGTGCTTACAAGTCTTACTCCGGCACAACAGGTAATCAAAATCGTAAATGAAGAGCTGTGCGAACTTATGGGAAACAGCAATTCAAGAATAAATCTTGCCAAAAATCCCCCGACTGTCATCATGATGTGCGGACTTCAGGGTTCGGGTAAGACCACCCATGCAGCGAAACTTGCGAAAATGCTCAGAAAAGAGGGGCATCGTCCGCTCCTTGCCGCCTGTGATATTTACCGTCCTGCCGCTATAAATCAGCTTCAGATAGTCGGCGCGAAAGCAGAAGTCAAAGTCTTTGAAATGGGTCAGACCGACCCAGTAATCATCGCGCAGAAGGCTCTTGTCCATGCAAAGGATTACGGCTATGATGTTCTTATTGTTGATACAGCCGGCAGACTTCACGTTGATGAAGCTCTTATGGAGGAATTGAAAAAAATTCAGGAGCTTACAAATCCACATGAAATTATGCTCGTAGTCGATGCAATGACTGGTCAGGACGCAGTGAATGTTGCCAAAGCTTTCGATGAAGCTGTCGGAATAACCAGCGTTCTTATGTCAAAGCTCGATTCCGATACAAGAGGCGGTGCTGCACTTTCTGTTCTTTCAGTTACCGGCAAGCCGATAAAATACGTCGGTATGGGCGAAAAACTTGACGATTTTGAGCAGTTCCACCCTGAGAGGATGGCATCGCGTATTCTTGGAATGGGCGATGTTCTCACGCTTATCGAAAAGGCTGAAAACGTCATGTCCCAGAAAGAAGCCGAGAAACTTACTAAAAAATTCAAGGAAAACAAGTTCGATATGAACGATTTGCTTGAACAGATGAAACAGATTAAAAAAATGGGCAGCATGAAGTCTATTATAGGTATGCTCCCAGGCGTAGGCGATAAGCTTAAAGATGTTGATATAGATGACAATCAATTTAACCGGATTGAAGCTATGATAACTTCAATGACAGAAGCGGAGCGTGAAAAGCCGTCAATTATAAATCCGTCAAGAAAAAGACGTATTGCCGCCGGTTCAGGTACAAAGGTCGAGGACGTGAACCGTCTGCTTAAACAGTTCGATCAGATGCAGAAAATGATGAAGCAGTTTACCGGAAAGAGCAGCAAAATGAATCTCCGGCGGGCAAGAAAAAAGATTGCCGGTATGAATTTTGATAAAATGACCGGAAAAGGCGGCGGACTTCCGCCAATGAACTGAGAATTGAGAATGCAAACTATTAGTCAGTTCAGATTAATCTGATTTTCATACGGCTTATGCTGTTTGAATATATATAAATTTGTTTTGTGAGGTGAGTTTAAATGGCAGTAAAAATCAGACTGAGAAGAATGGGTGCTAAGAAAGCTCCTTTCTACCGCGTTGTTGTTGCTGATTCAAGATACCCCAGAGACGGCAGATTCGTTGAGGAAATCGGCTACTATGACCCGACTAAAGAACCTTCTGTAATCAAGATTGACGCTGATAAGGCTAAGGATTGGATAAAGAAGGGCGCACAGCCTACAGATACAGTAAAGAAACTTCTTAAAATCGAAGGCGTTCTTTAATTTCCCTGTGCCGAGGAGGAGGACAGACCATAAGAGGTCTGTGCCTCTTGTTCCGAGGCTGCGTTTTATTCCGAGGAGGCACTATGAAAGATTTACTTTATGCAGTTGCAGCAGGTCTTGTTGAGGATAAGGCTGCTATAAAAATTGTTGAGGACGCCCCCGATGAGGAAGGCGTAATCAATTTCCATTTGTCTGTTGCTTCGGACGATATGGGTCGCGTTATCGGCAAACAGGGCAGAATTGCAAAGGCACTCAGAACTATAATGAGAGCCGGAGCTGCTAAAAATGGACTTAAAGTCACTGTAACAATTGAGTAATTAATTTCCCCTTTCCGGATTCGGGACAGGGGATTTTGTTTAGATAATATTGTTTATTGTGATTAAATTTATAAAATCAGGGAAAATATAGGAGGTTTGTTATGCAAAGCGAAAAGGATAGTCTTGATTGTATAATTTTGAATAAAGTAAAAAAAATGGATAAGAGAATCTGGATTGTATTGATTAGTTCTGTTGTCTGGGGAATTTTTGCTCATGGAATGACTTTGTTTAACAAATATTCAGTACGTGATGATGCTAGGCATCTGTTTGATATAGGTGGTACTGTTACATCAGGCAGGTGGGGACTTGCAGTACTTGGAAAATTGTATATGATACTGTTCGGGGATGGATTTTACAGTCTTCCTCTGTTTAATGGATTTATTTCTATCCTGTGTATAGCCGCTTCTGCTTATCTTATAATTAATCTTCTGGATATTAAGCAGACATTACTTTGTATATCCATTACTGGAATACTTATTTCTTTTCCTACAATTACTGGAATATTTGGATATATGTTTACAGCTCCTTACTATATGATTTCTATTTTATTGGCGGTTGCCGGAGTATGGGTTGTAAACAGAAAGAGAAGTGTTCTGTATTTTTCGATTGGTGTACTTCTGATGGCATTTTCAATTGGAATATATCAGGCGTTCATACCAGTTATGCTAAGTCTGGCTGTGTTATATTTCATTTACAGACTGACAGATGAAACTATTAATAAGCCAAAAGAACCGGCTATATCAAAATCATATATATATATGATATATAACTTAGGAGCAGTTGTTTCCGGTGTTTTGATGTATTTTCTTATAACCAAATGTTCTCTTGTTTACACAGGGAGGAGTTTGAGTGATTACAAAAATATAAATAATATGGGAAAAGAACCTGTTTCTGTATACTTATCAAGGGTTATTACTGCTTTTTATCGTTTTTTTGTACCTGAGGATATGATAAAAGTTCCTTCAATGTTTCCATTTCGAATAAGACATATTTATATTCTGATTTTATTATTTATTGCTGTACTTTCACTGAATATAATAATCAAGACATTCAGGAAAAGTATTTTCCGAGGTACTTTGCTGACATTATCTATACTTATACTTCCACTTGCTTTTAGTTTTATTTTTGTTATGTGTGACCCGAAGTCAGTATCTACATTGATGTTGTATGGTCAGTCAATGATATTTGTATATTTAGTGTTTCTGTTAAATATTTCTGAATTTCCCGAACTCAATATTACCAGAGCAGTTTATGGTTCAGCAACAGCATTAATGTTATTTCTTTCTTTCTCTTATTGCAGATATGCTAATATCAATTATCTGAAAGCTGAATACGAACAACAGCGTATGATAAGTTATTTTACAGTTCTGATTACACAAATCAAAAGTGTAGAGGGTTATCAGGACGAAATGCCGGTTTGTTATATTAATCCAAACTCTAAGGAAGACTTGACACTTGAAGATTTAAGTGAATTTGGAAGATTTTACATTAGCCCAATTTTGAATACTAAAAAGCTGATAAATACTACATGGAAGCAATTCATGAATAACTGGTGTGGATTTAGTCCTGAACTTGCAGATGAGGAAGATTTTGCTGATTTGCCGGAGGTTATTGATATGCCGTATTATCCTGATGACGGCTCAATTAAAGTTATTAATGATACTGTTGTTGTAAAATTCGGACCTGTTGAAGAATAACTGTCTGCTTGATTTATGAATTTCAATGCAATAAAGCATTGTTATATAATTACTGAATTTATTACCTCAAGTTGTGAATTTTGGGTGAAAATATCGGAAAATCACTTGAATATCTGAAATTTTTATGTTATAATATTCTGAGTATATTATTATAGCATAGTAATTGGATTAAATAAAAAGAGGTGTAATTTTATGAAAATTCAGCAGTTGGAATATGTTATCGCTATCGCACACGCCGGAAGCATTACCGCAGCAGCAAAAAATCTTTTTCAGGCACAGCCTAATATAAGTATCGCACTCAAAGAACTCGAAGCAGAGATAGGTATGCAGATTTTCTGGCGTACACCCAACGGAATGGTGCTTACTCCGGAGGGCGAAAGCTTTTTGATTCGTGCAAAGGATATAGTCGAAAGTATGCACAGCCTTGAAGCAGATTACACAAACCATGGCGACGAAGGCGTTGTACTGAAAGTGGCGGCAGTTCGTTCAGCCTATGTATCCGTTGCAATCGGAACGTGGGTGAATGAACTCGACCGCGATGAAAAAATATCAATACATTTCTGGGAAACCAATACTAATAAAGTTATCGAGGACGTAAGCAGCGGAAAGGCAGATGTTGGAATTATACGTATGCCTGAAAGTCAGAAGCATATGTATGAGGAACAGTTCAATAACCGTAAGCTTTCGGGGCGTGAAATGTGCGGATTCTACATGATGCCGCTTATGTCGGCAGAACACCCGCTTGCTGACCGCGAAAGTGTTACTCTTGATGATTTGAAAGAATATCCGGAAATCGTTCATGCCGATGATGAAATAAATCTGTTCGACAGGACATATGTCCGCAGCGGATATGAAAACAGCGATGCTGACAGGAGAATATTCGTGCGCGACAACGGAAGCAAGGTAATGCTTCTCAATACAATAAAGGATTCGTATATGTGGGTATCGCCAAGTCCGCGCGGGAATTATTCGCCGCAGTTCAATATGATTGTCAAGAATTGCAGTGAAGTGAATATACGCACAATTGATATGGCGGTATGTAAGAAAAATTCTGAAAACGGCAGAGTAGTGAAGTCGTTTATTGATTTTATAACGGAATTTGCAGAATCAATGACGGTATTATGATGTCATAAGGAATCCTTGACATAAGAGCATTGTATTCTGATTGTTTACTTGCTGATTACTCCGGAAATCTCATAAATATATAAGTGTACAGTCAACTCCCCCCACTTACGCTCACTTCGTTCGCTAAGAAGTGGGGGCTTGTCACTATCCGGTAGTGCAGACGATTTTGCAATCTCCTACCTTTTTAGAACGTTTTACAGCGAACTGACGTGACATCGTGGGACGGCTGACAACGCCCCTTGTATACAAGATATACTCATATACAACTGTAAGCGGTACTGATACTTCCCAGCCTTACAGCAAAGTATACTTTTCTTACGCTTAAGATTTTACATACTGTACGGTTAGACAGTAAAACCTTATATCCTAACTTTTCAGGATACACATGAGTGCCTTTTCTGTCTGTAACGGTTTTCTCACAATTATGTCTGACTACAGTATAGCATATTATTTTTATTTTGTCAAAAAGAAAGGAGGAAGCGGCATTCCTCCCCGACTTATAGAAGTCGGGGTATCCTGCCGCAAATTAGATGAAGTCCGAATGTCATTGCACTTGTATTTTCACTGTAAAAAATAATTAAAGTATCTTTGACAGTCAGATTTTTCAATCCGTTCATTCCCTCCGCACCGACACTTTCATAATCTATAAAAAAATATGACATTAATATTCCTCCTTTGAAATACATACTACACACTCAACGTGCTTTGTTGCCGGAAAAAGGTCACATCCGCATACACGTTCAACAGAATATCCCCGCTGCGAAAGATATTTTGAATCACGGGCAGCTGTCGCAGGATTGCAGGAAATCATAATAATTTTTTTCGGGGAAGTTTTTATAATCACATCAAGGGTTTCAACAGAACAGCCTTTTCTCGGAGGGTCAACAACAACAATATCCGGCTGATATGAAAGATTTCCAAATATTTCACCGGCATCGCCGCAGAAGAACTGAGCATTTTCTATGCCGTTTACAGCGGAATTTTTTTTTGCATTCTCAACAGCTTCTGGAATTATTTCAATGCCTATGATATTCCTGAAATATTCCGCCATTGATAAGCCTATAGTACCTGCTCCGCAATAAAGGTCTGCAAGAGTATAATCCGGCGACGGTTCGGCGTATTCAAGAGCCTTGCGGTATAGTTTTTCCGCCTGCGGCGTGTTTATCTGATAGAATGAAAGCGGTGAAATCTCAATTTTATTTCCGCACATGGTATCGGAAATAGTATCTGAACCATAAAGTGTTATACATTTCTGACCAAGAATCACATTTGTTCTATCAGGATTTGTATTCAGAACAATGCTTTTTATATCATGGAATTTTCCGGAAAGAATCCGGCACAGCGAAACAAGCCGGCGTGAAATATCTTTTCTTGCTACGATGCATACCATAATTTCACCTGAATAAAAACCTTTTCTGAGATAGATATGCCGGAGAATCCCAGTGCCTGATTTTTCGTTATAGACAGAAATATTTTCAGAATTTACATAATCAAGAATAACATGAAGAATATCAGAAAAAATTTCAGGCTGGAGCGGACATTCATCAGCAGGAATAACCCGATGAG
>CAMWRC010000069.1 GCA_947176565.1 uncultured Ruminococcus sp. | reverse complement strand
ACTGCCGAGCTGTTCCTGAACATATTTTGCAGCGTTCTTATTATAAGATGCCGCAGCGATAGTGGTCGGGATTCCCCGCGCAACTTCTTCGGCATGAGACGGACCGGAAAGCACAACAAGCTTACCTGTTCCAAGTTCCTCTGTGATGACTTCGCTTAGAAGTTTCAGGCTTTCCTCTTCAATCCCTTTTCCGGAATTGACAACAACCATATTATCATCAACATATGGTTTCGCAAGCTTTGCAACAGAACGCACAAAACTTGACGGAATGCTGAATATAAGCATATCACAACCCTTTATACAAGAAATATCGCTTGTAAGCTGAATATCTTCCGGAATCTTCACATTCGGAAGTTTCTGCCTGTGTTCGCCGTATCTCCTTATATCGTCAATTTCCTGTTGGAATTTCGACCATACCGTTACACTGTGATTACCTGTATTATATGCTGAAACCGCAAGACTCAGACCGAATCCGCCTGAACCAAGTATAACAATATCAGCCATAACGCCCCCTTTCCTGCAATTCAGTATGAATCACATCTTGAATTTGAATGTAAACTTTGTTTCCTGTCCTGCCATAAGACGTCGGATATTTGAACGGTGCATATAGACAACCATTGCAGTCATAGGCAGACAGAGTACAAAATACAGCAGACTTCTTAAAAATCCTGCTCCGTCCACGATAATTGACATCAGGAACACCGCAAGCGGCGCGTATGAAGCAGAAATAAGCGAAGATACAGATACATATTTTGATATTGCAAGCATTGCGGCAAAAATTATTATCAGCGCAAAGAATACACGCGGCTCTATAAGAAGAAACGCCGATACACCTACCAGAACGCCCTTACCGCCTCTGAATCCGTAATATATCGGATAAATATGACCGATTATGGCGAAAAATCCTGCAATGAATCCTATATATGTCACATCGTTGTCAGGCTTGAATCCTGTATTGAGCAGACTTGCAAAAAGCTGTGACAATGACACTGCAAGGATTCCTTTGCCGAGGTCGCCGGCAAGCGTGATTCCTGCACACGATGGACCATAGCAGCGGTACGTATTTGTAAGACCTGCATTTCCACTTCCGACCTTTCGTATATCCTCACCTTTCATGAGCTTCACTACAATTATTGAAAAATTGATACTTCCCAGAAAATAGCTGATTGCCGCGGCTATCAATATTGCTGCCAGTACTTTCATTATTTATCGTCCTTTCCTCTTTCACGCACAACGAAACGCACAGGTGTTCCCTCAAGTCCGAAAGTTGCACGTATCTGATTTTCAATATATCTTCTGTAGGAAAAATGAAACAGGTCAGCCCTGTTCACAAAAGTAACGAACGTGGGCGGCTTTGTTGACGGCTGTGTCATGTAGTAGATTTTCAGCCGTCTGCCCTTATCCGACGGCGGCTGTACTCTTGTAGTAGCATATGCAAGAACATCATTAAGCATTCCTGTTGATATTCTCATGCTGTTCTGGTCGTTTGTATATTTGATAAGTTCATACAGCTTATTTATACGCTGACCGGTCTTTGCCGATATAAAAACAAACGGCACATAACTCATGAAACTGAAATCATTTTCAAGCTTTGTACGGAACTCCTGCATAGTCTTGTCATCTTTTTCAATTAAATCCCATTTATTGACTGCAACCACACAGGCTTTGCCCTGTTCGTGAGCATATCCTGCAACTTTTGAATCCTGTTCTGTGAATCCCTCCGCCGCATCGAGCATAATAACGCATACATCAGCCCTGTCAACCGCCATATATGCACGCAGAACACTGTAATGCTCCACTTTTTCAGTAACCTTTGATTTTTTCCGTATACCTGCTGTATCTATGAATACAAATCTACCGTATTCATTTTCGATTACAGTATCAGTTGAATCACGGGTAGTTCCTGCAATATCAGAAACTATAACACGTTCTTCTCCTGCGATTTTGTTTATCAGTGAAGATTTTCCAGCATTCGGCTTTCCTATCACGGCGACTTTTATATATTCCTTGTCATATTCCGTCTCATTGGAATCCGGAAGATACTTGTATACTTCATCGAGCATATCGCCTGTTCCGTGACCGTGAACCGAAGATACCGGATACGGGTCACCGAGACCGAGATTATAAAATTCATAAAGTTCCATAGGCGGCTCACCGAGACTGTCAACCTTATTCACGCAGAGAATAACCGGTTTTCCGCTTTTCTGGAGCATTTCGGCAACGGCGTAATCGTCCGGAGTAACTCCGCAGCGTATATCAGTTACAAATATAATAACGTCTGCCTTTTCAATGGCAAGCTGTGACTGCCGCCTCATCTGAGCAAGTATAACATCGCTGCTTTCTGGCTCGATTCCGCCCGTATCGACAACCATAAATTCCTTGCCGCGCCATTCGCATCTTGAATATATCCGGTCGCGTGTAACGCCCGGAGTATCTTCAACTATGGAAAGCCGCTGACCGATAAGCTTGTTGAAAAGCGTGGATTTTCCTACATTTGGTCGTCCGACAACTGCAACAATTGATAATGGCATATAAAATCACTTCCTTTTAGATTTAAATTCAGATTAAATAATACTATGTTTTAAAATTATCAGCTGTAAAGAATCGCGTCCAGCAGCTCATATCCGTCATTTTTAACAGCCGAAACTTCTGTTGAAAGTTCACGTTCAACATCATCTGTAGTCATATCATCAAGAAAAATATTGCTTCCCGTCATAAGCATGGATTCAGATATAAGAAGCTTTTCGCCGATGTCTCTGCCTTTAAGCTGATTTATCAAATCCTGTGCAGTAATGAGTCCTGTAACAGTAATAGTTTCGCCGAAAAAATCATTTCTTACGGGATAAACATCGCATTTCAGACCGCTGAATTTATTTTCCGCACGTTCCGCAAGCATTTTTATTACCTGATACGGAGCGCGTCCGGTTGCAATAGTTACATGACGGCTTCCGGAAAATTCAGCGTCCTCAAGCGCAATGCTGAACTCGTCAACAAGCGAACGCAGAATACCTACGCCGTTTTCATACTGAGGATAATCCTCGTAATATTCAGAATCCGGAATATCACGTTCTGCGGTCAAGAAAAATTCATCAGACGGAAAAACAACTCTCCTGCCGTATTTTTCGGTAAATTTATTCTGGAACTTTTCAATAATATCAATAGTCTCCCCTGCGCCCTCTTTTGAAAAAATGCTGAGCGGAAAGAGATTTTCGCGATATTTCGTGATTCCGACCGGAACAACTGCAATACTTTCGATATTCGGCATCAGAATGCCGAGGTCTTGCAGAGTGCGTTCAAGTTCCGCGCCGTCATTGATTTCCGGACAGCAGACTATCTGGCAGTTCAGCCGGATACCGCTGTCTGTCATCTGCTTTATATATTTCAGTTTTTCGCCGGCATATTTATTACGCATCATTTTCACGCGGAGTTCAGGATTTGTCGTATGAACAGATACATTTATATTTATCTTCATTGCGATTATTCTGTCAATATCTGACTGTTCGAGATTAGTCAGCGTAACATAATTTCCATGAAGAAATGAAAGTCTGGCATCGTCGTCCTTGAAATAGAGTGTTTCGCGCATATTCGGCGGCATCTGGTCTATAAAACAGAAAACACACCTGTTGGAACACCGCTGTTTGCTGTCCATAAGAAAAGTGCTGAATCCGAGACCGAGGTCATCATATTCGTCCTTTTTTGTTTCAAAGACAAGCTCCTCGCCGTCTCTTAGAATATCAAGACGGACATCTGATTCAGCGGCATAGTACATATAGTCAAGCACATCTGTGATACAATGACCGTTTATTTTCAGAAGCACGTCGCCGCTGCGGATTCCGCAGGAATCGCAGGGAGAACCGGCAGTTACATTTACAATTTCAACCATAAAACACCTATAAATCAGAACCTGTTTTTACAGAAAATCCTTTATAAATACAGATTCCTACGAAAAAGGAGAGAAAGCCGCGCCTCCTCTCCTCCTCATGTATCGGACTGATTATTCCTCATCAAGGTTAAGAACCTTTACGCCCTTGTAGAATCCGCACGCCTTGCAGACTTTGTGTGGAGCTTTGAAAGCACCGCAGTTACTGCATTTTGACATTGCGGGTGTATCGAGCTTCCATACAGCAGAACGTCTCTTGTCGCGTCTTGCCTTGGAAGTTTTTCTCTTTGGTACAGCCATTCTGGCACCTCCTTATTAAGAGTCTCACGACTCGATTGTTTGATGTTCGCAGGTTTCTTCATTCAGGTCACAGCCACACACCATACATAATCCCTTGCAGTCTTCCTTGCAGAGATTTTTAGTGGGCAGCAACAGCAGCAAATCAGAAACAGCGATTTCATTCAGCTCAATGCTCTCTCCATCGGCAACGATATAATCATCGTTATCGCCGCTGACAGAGGGGACAACAATATGCTCACAGTCAAACTTACAGATTTTAACCAGTTCTTTCAGACACCTGTCGCAGGCAACAAGAAGCGGAACTTCAAGGGTATATTTAAGATACACCACACCTGCCTTATTAAAAATCCTGCCTCTGACAGTCATAGGAGAACTGAGAACACAGCCCTTTATGCCGTCAAGCTGTTCCGGACTGATGCTGTAGTCAATATCTATGCTTTCGCCCGTGATACTGAAAAGCTGTTTTAAATTAATAATCATATTACAAATCCTTCAGAGCATTACAAGGTATATTATACACTAATTTTCCATATATGTCAATAGCAAATCGGAAAATTTTAAGAATCAATTTTGCAGAGAGCTGTATAATCCGGCAGTATTACTTTACAAACTGCTTTACGTTTTCTGAAAGCTCCTCAATGTCTGCCGAAACAGTGAATACAACATTAGTATCATCGCTTGTGAGCTTGTCCAGTTTTTCAAGCATTGCGCCGAAAGCTTCATAATCTCTGCCGACGATTCTGAAAATTCCGTCAACGTAGATGTCTTTTATATCATAGTTTCCTGCGAGCATACCTGCAACAAAGCCGTAGAAAGCATCAACGCCCTCGATACCGAACTGCTCGACATCGCACCATCTAACTTTGTAGCTGATAGAACGTCTTACATTATCTCCTTTTTCGATGCAGACAATATTTCCGCTTGTAGACTTTACAGTCTCGTTAATCTGGTCAATAAGAATCTTGGTCTTACCTGTACCTCTTCTGCCTGTGATAAGCTTAATCATAATTTACTCCTTCCGTCTTTAAAGACAGTGTTATTTTCATGGGAACCGGCTTAAAAAATCAGATTTAAACGATTCCCATGTGTTATATGCTTGATTTATTGCAAATCGGATTAACCGAGTTTTGCTTCGAGTTCAGCCTTTGCGCCCTCATATCCGGGTTTGCCGAGGAGAGCGAACATATTGGACTTATAGCTTTCAACGCCGGGCTGGTTGAACGGATTTACTCCGAGAACGTATCCTGAGATTGCACAGGCTTTCTCGAAGAAATAAATCATATAGCCGACATTTTCTTCTGTAGTATCGTCGAGTTCAAGAATGATATTCGGAACTCCGCCCTCTGTGTGAGCAAGAACAGTTCCCTCGAATGCACGGCGGTTCACTACAGACATATTCTGATTTGTAAGGAAGTTCAGACCATCAAGATTCTCGGCATCTTCCTCAAGGAAAAGGTCTGTCTTGGGATTCTTGATGTCAACAACGGTCTCAAACATAATACGCGCGCCGTCCTGAATATACTGTCCCATTGAATGCAGGTCAGTTGAAAAAGTAACTGAAGCCGGGAAGATACCCTTGTTATCTTTACCTTCGCTTTCGCCGAAAAGCTGCTTATACCATTCGGACATCATAACGAAGCTGGGGTCATAGGAAACGAGCATCTCAACGGATTTGCCTTTTCTGTAGAGGATATTTCTGAGAGCCGCATACTTATAGCAGTCGTTATTATCAAAATCAGCACAGAAATCAGCCTGAGCCTTTGCAGCACCCTTCATAAGTGCGTCAATATCGCAGCCGGCAACGGCAATCGGGAGAAGTCCGACAGCTGTAAGAACAGAGAAGCGTCCGCCTACATCGTCCGGAATCACAAATGTCTCATATCCCTCGGTATCGGAAAGATTCTTGAGAGTTCCTCTTGCCCTGTCAGTAGTTGCGAAGATACGGTTTTTAGCCTCTTCCTTACCGTACTTATCTTCAACCATTTTCTTGAAGATACGGAAAGCGAGAGCCGGTTCTGTAGTTGTACCGGATTTGGATATTACGTTTACAGAAAAATCCTTGCCGTCGCAGAGAGCGATTATCTCATTGAGATATGTCGGATTTATGCTGTTGCCGACATAATAAATATCAGGCGTATCCTTTTTCATGTTATTGTAAAGCGGCGATTTAAGGAGTTCTATCGCAGCGCGCGCGCCGAGATACGAACCGCCGATTCCGATAACGATAAGAACATCGGAATTTTTCTGGATTTTTTCAGCAGATGCCTTTATTCTTGAAAATTCTTCCTTGTCGTAATCTGTGGGGAGATTCACCCAGCCGAGGAAATCGT
>CAMWRC010000068.1 GCA_947176565.1 uncultured Ruminococcus sp. | reverse complement strand
ACTTCGGCAATAGCAGTAGTTTCGGCAGCCACCGTAACGGGACTGACAGCCTTTGCGGTCAAAAAATATTCCGCAGACGACCTGAAAAGTCTCAGCAGCGCACTTCTTGGCGAATCAGAAATAACTGCCGGACATGACATTGACGAGGACGGTATCGTCGATGCATTCGACCTCGTCGCAATGCGAAAAACGTTCGCCGGAACAGGAGAATTTTCCGAACAGACAATCGAGGCAAGCGAAAAGAATATGCGGTATATCGGCAGAAATATTTACAATGAAAATAATATTGCATGGCTTGTCCAGAGCGGTTCAGCTGTTGAATTCAGCGTAACAGGAAAATCAGCCGAAATCACCATAAACGGCGACGGATTTACCGAAAGCGATGAGAAATACCGTCCGCGCTACGCAGTTATAGTTGACGGCGAAATAATACTCGACGAGCTTCTTGGCGTAAAGGAAAAAACTGTTGAACTTTTCAACGGTTCGTCATCACGCACGGCAGTTGTAAAAATTATTCATCTTTCAGAAGCCAATAACGGTGCTGTTGGAGTAAGTAATCTGAAAGTAAATTCAGATGCTCCTGTACCTGCCGCTCCAACAGCAAAAAAAGATTTGCGGATTGAATTTATCGGCGATTCAATTACCTGCGCATATGGCGTTGAGGGAAAAGACCAGTATGAGAACTTCAAGACATCTACGGAAAATTTCATGAAATCCTACGCATATCTTACGGCACAGCAGCTTGATGCAGATTACAGCGCGGTATGCTACAGCGGTCATGGAATAGTTTCCGGCTATAGTCAGGACGGCGACATCGAAACAGAAAGCCTTGTTCCGGATTATTATGATTATGTCGGAAAACTCGGCAGCTATAAAGTTCCATGGAATTTTGATTCGTATCAGCCTGATGTCATTGTGATAAATCTCGGAACAAACGACAATACCTACGCTTCAAAGGACTATGAAACAAGAGGTCCGGAATATGCTGAAAAATACACTGAATTTCTTGAACATATCCATGAAGTGAACCCCGATGCATATATAATATGCACTGTCGGAACTATGGGCTGTACTGAAATGTATCCGTATATCGAATCAGCAGTTGACAGTTTCAAAAAATCTTCCGGCTATGACAGGATAATGTGCTATCAGTCAGCTACTCATACGCAAAATGACGGAATGGGTTCAGACTGGCACCCGTCTCCGAAAACACAGCAGAACAGCGCGTATGTTCTTGCCGACAAGATATGTCAGGCTCTTGGAATGGAATCAGACCAGATAGGAATAGATGTTGCTTCTGAATCTGTATACAGCACAGTTTCAGCAGACGGCGCAATGGTATCTGACTATTTTTCCGACTGGGACAGGTCATATCATATCACAACCGTTACCGGCGGAACAGATATAAAATCCATACAGTCATTCGCAAAGGGAATCGGACTGAAAAAAGACGGCAAGTATCATCTCTCATTCCAGATTGAAACATCTGAGGGAAATGAAATTCCGTTTGAAATCCGTGACAGCAAAACCGGAGAAGTAATATTCGAGGACGTTTTCACGGGAACAGGAACAAAATCGCTCTATGAAAAGGATATTACATCAACGCTTACAGGAGATGCAGAAATAGTATTCTCAATGGGCGGCAAGGACAGCACACGTCTAAGTCTTTATGAGCTGAAAATGGTCAAATTCGGCTGATAAACCTATATAATTAATATTCAGAAAGCCGGTGAGGAATTGGAACGCAATCATATAATTGCATGGGCTTGCGGAATTGTTGTTTTTCTGCTTATTATCATGGCTGGAAAAAGCTGTATGCAGTCTCCGGAGAAAAAATCAGAAAATAAAAATAATATCGGAACTACACATGATGACCAGTTTATAGCCGATTATCTCGGACTTCAGGACACAATACCCACAAAGCCGAAAAAATATTATGACGAATTTGGCAGACCTGCTCCTCCGCCGGAATCTGAAAATTCAGAAGATTCTGAAAATCCGGAAAATACAGAAGAACTTTCCACTGAGGAAATACCGGCTTCCGAACCGGCAACCGATATTTTCGGGAATCCTGTTGAAGTTCCAACAGAAGAACCAACTGAATTTACTACTGAGTATACAACGGATATTTTCGGACATATTACAGAAGAATCCACAGAACCCGAACCGGAAACAGGATATGAACCGGAAACAGAACCGGTTTCCGAACAAAGTACGTTTCCGGATATAAGCGGATTCAACCACAGAAAAAACAGTGATGATGAAAAAAAACCGGAAAAGCCTACGCTTCCGCCGGATTTTTCAATAATTATAAATTAACGGAGGATATAAAAATGGTTGTCATCGAAATGGAAAACGGAAAGAAAATCAAACTGGAGCTTTATCCTGAAATTGCTCCTATATCATGCGAAAACTTTGAAAAGCTCGCAAAAGAGGGATTCTACGACGGTCTTATTTTTCACCGTGTTATCTCAGGGTTCATGATTCAGGGCGGCTGTCCTCAGGGTACAGGTACAGGCGGTCCGGGCTGGCATATCAAGGGCGAATTTGCAGCCAACGGCGTACAGAATAATATCAGACATGAAAGAGGCGTTCTTTCTATGGCGCGTGCGCAGGATTACAATTCCGCAGGTTCACAGTTCTTTATCATGCACGATGACGCTTTCTATCTTGACGGTCAGTATGCAGCATTTGGCAGAGTTGTCGAGGGTATGGACGTTGTTGATGAAATCGCAGCACAGCCTACAAGTTACGGCGACAGACCAGTAAGTCCTCAGATTATGAAAAAGGTGACTGTGGAATAATGCTGTGTATAGGTTGTCATCTTTCATATTCAAAAGGATATGAAGCAATGGGAAAACAGGCTCTTGAAATTGATGCAAATACATTCGCATTCTTTACGCGGAATCCACGCGGCGGCTCGGCTAAAGCTATAGATTCCGCTGATGTTTCAAGACTTGAAAGCATACTCGCCGAAAATAAATTCGGAAAACTCGTTGCTCATGCGGCGTACACCATGAATCCATGCGCCGCCGACCCGAATATAATCAGCTTTGCACGGCGTACTATGGCTGATGACCTTGTGCGAATGGAATCAGTTCCGCACAACTATTATAATTTTCACCCCGGTTCTCATGTAAAACAGGGCGTTGAAACCGGAATAAAGCTTATTTCCGAACAACTCAACGAAGTTCTGAAACCAGAACAGACAACTACCGTACTCCTCGAAACTATGGCAGGAAAAGGCTCGGAAATGGGTCGGTCATTCGAGGAACTGCGCGATATTATCGAACGCGTCGAACTGAAAGATAAACTGGGCGTATGCTTTGATACCTGTCACGTATGGGACGGCGGATACGATATTGCCAATAATCTTGACGGCGTACTTGAGGATTTCGACCGTATAATCGGGCTTGAACATCTGAAAGCGGTACATCTCAATGATAGTCTCAATCCGCTTGGTTCACATAAGGACAGACACGCGAAAATCGGAGAAGGTCATATCGGTGCAGATGCGTTGATACGGGTAATAAATCACCCTGCGCTGAAACATCTTCCCTTTATACTCGAAACTCCCAACGATATGCAGGGATATAAAAATGAAATAGCATTTCTGCGAAACAATTACAGCGAATAAAACAAACGGCGGATTTCACTCCGCCGCTTTTTTATCTTATTTTAACATTTTCAGCCTAATATCTGATTGATTGCGGGCTCTATCCAGTCGCCCTCGAACAATTCAACAGTTCCGTTATCGCAATGCTTTGCAAGTTCCGGCGCAATCGGTATCTGCGCAAGAACCGGTATACCGTATTCTGCGGCTATTTTTTCGATATGACTGTCTCCGTATATCTTATGCTTCTTTCCGCAGTCGGGGCATTCAAAATAGCTCATATTCTCAATAATGCCGATAATCGGTATATTCATAAGCTTCGCCATTTTCACAGCCTTTTCGACAATCATTGATACGAGTTCCTGCGGTGAAGTCACAATAACTATTCCGTCAACCGGAAGCGACTGGAATACTGTAAGCGGAACATCACCTGTTCCCGGAGGCATATCCACGAAAAGATAATCAATATCTTTCCAGATGACATCAGTCCAGAACTGCTTTACAACGCCTGCAATAACCGGACCTCGCCATACAACAGGGTCGGATTCGTTCTCCAGAAGCAGATTAATTGACATAATATCAATACCCATTTTGCTTTTCCGCGGAATAATTCCGAACTCACAGGTCTCAGCCTTTCCATGAATCCCGAATGCTTTCGGAACTGACGGACCTGTTATATCAGCGTCAAGAAGTCCGACATTTTTACCGGCTCTCTGCATTGAAACAGCAAGCATGGAAGAAACCATAGTTTTTCCTACGCCGCCCTTTCCGCTTACGATACCGATAACTTTTCCGATACTGCTCATCTGATTCGGTTTTTCGAGCAGACTCTGCGGTTCTGTTCTGCTGGCGCAGTCGCTTCCGCAGCTTGAACAATCATGTGTACATTCGCTCATTTTTTCATATCCTTTCAGGTTAAATAAAATTTATTCAGATTTTAGTTATATCAACAAGTTCGACATCATTTATAGTACGTCCGGATTCAAGCACCTTTACAAGCGATTTTGCTGTATCAATAGCGGTAAGGCTGCAAATCGAACGTTCTATTGATTTACGGCGCATCTTCACGCTGTCGCGTTCAGGAAGTCTGCCCTTTGCTGAAGTGGATATTACATAGTGTATTTTTCCGCTTTCAAGAAGCGTAACAACATTAGGTTCGCCGTCAGAAATCTTGCGTACAAGATGTGATGCAATCATATTGCGGGTAAGTACGCTCTGAGTGCCGGAAGTTGCATACAGTTCAAATCCCATCTGTTCAAACTTGTCGGCAATGGGCAATACTTCACGTTTATCAGAATCGCGGACGGAAATAAGCACACCGCCTGTTTTTTTCAGATCAAATCCTGCCGCAATAAGACCTTTCAGCAATGCATCTTCAAGATTCCTGCCGATACCGAGACATTCGCCGGTAGATTTCATTTCAGGACCGAGCATGGTATCAACATCAGTAAGCTTTTCAAAAGAGAATACCGGAACTTTGACCGCGACATAATCGCCTGCCGGATAGAGACCGCTTTCATAACCCATATCTTTCAGTTTTGCACCGAACATTATCTTAGTGGCAATATCGACCATAGGTATTCCGGTGACCTTGCTTATATACGGCACTGTTCTTGATGAACGCGGATTCACTTCAATAACAAAGACTTCGTGATTATATACAACATACTGTATATTCACGAGACCGATGACATTGAGTTCTTTTGCAAGTTTACGTGTATATTCAACAATAATCCTCTTGATTCGCTCTGTGACCTTGCTTATATACGGCACTGTTCTTGATGAACGCGGATTCACTTCAATAACAAAGACTTCGTGATTATATACAACATACTGTATATTCACGAGACCGATGACATTGAGTTCTTTTGCAAGTTTACGTGTATATTCAACAATAATCCTCTTGATTCGCTCTGACAGATGCTGCGCCGGATAAATTGAAATTGAGTCGCCGGAATGAACGCCGGCACGTTCAATATGTTCCATAATTCCGGGAATCAGGAAATCTTCACCGTCGCATATTGCATCAACTTCAACCTCAGTACCCATCATATACTTGTCAATAAGTACGGGATTTTCTATCATATGGCTTGTGATGATTCCCATATATTCAACGACATCTTCTTTTGAATGCGCAATAATCATATTCTGACCGCCGAGAACATACGACGGACGGAGAAGTACGGGATATCCGAGCTGTTCAGCAGCTTCAACGGCTTCATCGGTCGTCATGACCGTGTGGCCCTGCGGACGCGGAATACCGCATTTTTCGAGTATTTCATCGAAACGCTCCCTGTCCTCAGCAGCATCTATCATATCGGCTGATGTTCCGAGAATATTCACGCCCATATCAGCAAGATGACGTGTGAGCTTGATAGCAGTCTGTCCTCCGAACTGTACAACAACTCCATAAGGCTTTTCGGTCTCAATTATTGATTCAACATCTTCCTTTGTGAGAGGGTCAAAATAAAGTCTGTCGCCCGTATCGAAATCCGTCGAAACGGTTTCGGGGTTGTTGTTGCATATTACAGCTTCATAACCGAGTTCCTTAAGTGTCCATACACAGTGTACGGAACAGTAGTCAAATTCGATACCCTGACCGATTCTGATAGGTCCTGAACCGAATACTATAACTTTCTTCTTGCCTGTGTTCTGTCTCTCGATAAACTGCAAAGCCTCATTTTCGTCGTCAAAAGTTGAATAGAAATACGGCGTTTCAGCCTTGAACTCACCTGCACACGTGTCAACCATCTTGAATACAGCACGTCTGCGGAGGGGACATTTCTGTCCCGAAATTCTTTCAATGGTGCTGTCAAGATAGCCGTATTGCTTTGCGATATTGTACTTATCTTCTGTCAGTTCACCGTCAGCAAGCCATTTTTCAAGTTCAACAAGATTGAGA
>CAMWRC010000067.1 GCA_947176565.1 uncultured Ruminococcus sp. | reverse complement strand
AGATTTCTTCGTTCTGTTTATGGGAATGTACGAAAGGAACACACGCACCTGCAGGCAGATTATTAACACTGATTTCCGCACCTGTCAGAGCAAGCTTATCATGAAGCTCTGTTCTTGCGTCCTGTGCAACACTTACTTTGCTGAATTTACTCATAATAGTAACCTCCATTTAATAATTTTCAGATGTAACTCATCTGATTACAACGATATTATAGCACACATCTGTTGTAATGTCAATAGTTACATCTCAATTTTGTATATTTGCACAATTCCGGAGATGTTTTATTGTAACTATTGACACTACAACTAAAATATGATACAATGTGATTATAATTACAATGGGGGTTTTTAAATGCAGTTTTCATCAAGATTAACAATTGCGACGCATATTTTATTGTGTATCGAAACTTTTAAAGACGATTATAAGGTCACATCAAATTTCCTTGCAGGAAGCATAAATACAAATCCTGTCATTATCAGAAATATATTAGGATTGTTATCATCTGCGGGAATTGTTAAAATAAAAGCCGGAATAGGCGGTGCTTCTTTGGCAAAATCGCCGGATGAAATAACTTTACTGGATATTTTTAAAGCGGTTGAGAAAGAAGAATCACTTTTTCATTTTCATGAAAATCCTAATCGGCAGTGTCCTGTCGGAAGAACTGTTCATAGTGTTATGGACAATAAACTTGATAATATACAATCTGCAATGGAAAATGAAATGGATAAAATCACTTTAAATCAGTTAGTTAAAGAAACCAAAGAACAAATATAGTATTATATATTAATGTATTAATATAAATTTAAAATTAGATTTCCGAAATCTGATTTTTTCTTGTTAATCTGCATAAATCGTAACAGATATTTTCGTTTAATAGGTAGAATATGGGATTTTCACCCTGTTTTAATTAAATTGTAATTGCTGTGTAACTGAATTGTAACCCAAAATATTAAGAAATTGTGTATAATATATGTACAACGTATTATAGGCTTACTTATTTGAAAGAAGTGTGATAAAATGAAATTTAAAAAAATTAAATCCGTTGTCCTCAGCGGTATGCTTGCAGCAGCTTCTGTTGCCGGCTCATTTTCGGCTGTTGCTCCCTCTCTCAATTCAGTGGCAGCTGGTTCGGATAACTATGCAAAACTTCTCCAGTATTCCCTCTATTTCTACGACGCAAATATGTGCGGCGATAAGGTAGGTTCTACATCTGCTCTTACATGGCGCGGCGACTGCCACACCTCCGATGAAATTACAGGCGGTTTCCATGATGCCGGCGACCATGCAATGTTCGGACTTCCGCAGGGATATGCTGCTTCTACACTTGGCTGGGGCTATTATGAATTTAAAGACGCTTACAACGCAACCGGTCAGGCGGAACACCTCAAAGTCATTACAGATTATTTCTGCGATTTCTTTAAGAAATCCACAAAACTTAACGGCGATACTGTTTCAAATTTCCTCTACCAGAAAGAAAACGGAGACACTGACCACTCCTACTGGGGTCCTCCGGAGAATCAGAACGGTTCAAGAAAAATGTACTGGACTTCAAATGGCGCAAGCGATATTGCCGCGGACTATGCAGCAGCTCTTGCTCTTAACTACATAAACTTCGGCAATGCTGAGGATTTGAAATACGCTGAGGCACTTTATAAGTTTTCCACACAGTACAATCAGGTTGCTACTGACGGACCTATGGGCTTCTATACTTCATCAAGCTGTGTTGACGAACAGGCTAACGCTGCCGGCTGGCTCTATATCGCAACAGGCAACGAATCATATAAAAATGACTGCGCAAGCAAACAGACACAGTATCTCGGCTGGGTTGACGGCTGGGAAAACAGAGGTCTTGGTGCTGCCTGCGTATATGCTCATATAACCGGTAACTGGAACAAGGTAAACCAGTATATTCAGGAATCTACATCGGCAAATACACAGAACGGTTATTTCTTCCTTGACAAGTGGGGCAGTGCAAGAATTAATGGTTCTATGCAGTTTACTGCTCTCGTTGCAACAAAAAATTCCAACGCTGACTTCCTTGACTGGACTAAGCGGCAGATGTCATATCTCACAGGCGATAATCCCACAAATACCTGCTTTATCGTAGGATTTGCAGACAATTCCGCAAAGAATCCGCATCACAGAGCTGCTTCCGGATACAAGTCATATGATGAATTTAACGGCGAAGCACACCCGCAGTCTATCAGCCCTAATGGTCACAGCCTTATCGGTGCGCTTGTAGGAGGTCCGACTGATTCAAACGGTTCTTACGTTGATGATATGAACGACTACGTATGCAATGAGGTTGCTATTGACTACAATGCAGGTTTCACAGGTGCAGCAGCCGGTCTTTATGAGTTCACAAATTCCGGTTCTACAGTATCAAGCATTGAAGGCGTCAGCAAGATTTACAACGGCACAGTTTCAGGAAATCCTACTGTAACAACTCCTCCCGTGACAACTCCGAGTCAGCCGTCTTCAAACGGCAAATATAAGGTTGACTATAAAAAGAAGATTGTTTACAGTCAGCTTCCCGCAGATGACAAGATGATTGCATTCGACTGGAGCGATTTCAATGTCAGCTTCAATGAGAAAGTTGAAAAGGTTATCGTAAATATTTCTGCAAACGGAAACATCGGTAAATGGCAGGGTGCTTTCGGTTCAACAACTTCCGTTTCGCCTGATTACTGGATACAGTCCGCCGAAATGGAACAGACATTCAGCGGAAACAGTGCTTCCATTACATGGGAAGTTCCGTCCTCATCTGCAAGCACACTCAAGACTCTTGACGGCGAACTTAAATTCGGCGTATGGTGGATTGACTGCGGAGAATTTACAATTGATTCTATCGAAGTAATCACAGATGCTGCATCATCTGCACCGGTAACGCCTCCTGTTACAAATCCCCCTGTTACAAATCCTCCGGCAACAAATCCGCCTGTAACTAATCCTCCGTCTACAACACCTTCACAGAATCCTTCAACAGGAAATGATGTTGTTCTTACTCCCTCAGATATGACAGTAGGCACTGAAAAGGGCGATGACGGCGAAATGAATAATTACGCTGAATTTAGCCCGCAGGGCGCAAAGTCTGCTACACTCTATTACAAGGTTAATTCAACCGACAATAATACATCAGGTGCATTCGGTACATGGACAGGTAAATGGGAACAGACAGATTTTGAAAATATTTCTGTTCCGTCTGATAAGATAGTTGCAGTTGATTATACTATTCCGTCAAATGTAGGCGCAACTGTAAAGGCAATGGTTTTCTGGCCTCACGGCAATGCTGTAACTATTGAGAAAGTAGTTCTCCATATGGAAGGTTCAAGTACACCTGTTGTAACGAATCCTCCGGCAACTACACCGGCACAGAGCGGAAATACAGGCGCAACTCTGTACGGAGATACCAACTGCGACGGTGAAGTTACTGTTGCTGATGCTACACTGCTTCTCCAGTATCTCGGAAACAGAGACAGATATACAATTTCTGAAAAAGGTCAGGCAAATGCCGATGTTGACGGAACAGCAGGTCTTTCAGCAGTTGATGCTCTTGTAATCCAGCAGTTAGATGCAGGTATTTACAGACAGAATCAGCTTCCGTTGAAATAATTTAAAATAATCGGTCTCCGTATGCTGTATATAAACGGTATACGGAGATTTTTTGCTTGACAAAATGAATCTGATTGTGTATAATTAATAGGGAAAATTTAAAAAAGGAGTTGAAAATTTTGCCGTTTAATTCGATTTACCAGCTTAACGCCTTGCAGCGTGAACATATCAAAAACCGGCTTCTTGCTGATGATGCCAATTGTCTTGAAAATGAAAAAAAGCTGCCTATTGAAAATCTCATGATGTACTACCGTTGTGCTATTATGGAGATTGAAACAAAGTTCCGTGTGCTTAATGAACAGCTTTCGCTTTTAGATGAACGTAATCCCATTGAGAATATAAAAACACGGCTTAAATCATGGGACAGCGTTATCAAGAAAATGCGTGACAAGAATCTTCCGCTGACGCTCAGTTCACTTGAATCAAATATCCATGATATTGCCGGAGTGCGTGTCATATGCTCTTTTCAGGAAGATATTTACCGTCTCGCCGACAGTTTTTTGCGGCAGGACGACATCAAGCTTATCCGCCGGAAAGACTATATCCGGAATCCGAAGCCTAACGGTTACAGAAGTCTGCATCTGATTGTCGAAGTGCCGATATTTCTGAAAGATGAAACAAGATTCATGAAAGCAGAAGTGCAGTTCAGGACGATTGCAATGGATTTCTGGGCAAGTTTGGAGCATAAGCTGCGCTACAAGAAAGATATTCCCGAAGATGCGGCGGAACTTCTTGCTGAGGAGCTTCAGGCGTGTTCGGAAATAAGCGCAGACCTTGACAGGCGTATGCAGCAAATCAAAAACAAGATGAGCATAGAATTCTAAAAATATGATGATACAAAAAACCTCCGGAATCGAAATTCCAGAGGTTTTGTTTATATGCCTATTATTCCGGCAGTTTGTCAATTACTCCTGCCTCGTATTTAAGTATAGCAAGTGAATCCGTTGCTGAAAGACCATCGCCGGTATCGTGAACATCTGCGTTTGCCTTTGCCTGCGGAGTCAGCGGATATTTGTCCTTATTTCCGAGATACTGGAGAAGAAGCGTTGAATCTGCAACAGATATTTCCCCGTCGCAGTTTACATCGCCGTACATTGAGACTTCTCCTGCCGGTTCATCGTCGGATGATGTTGTCGGCGGGATTTCCGGTTTTTCTGTAGTTGTAGGCGGAATTTCAGGAATATCAGGAATGTCATATCCCTCAATGATTGAGTAGAACGCCGGTTTAGCCTTGTATTCAGCATCAAAAAGCAGAGGATATTTATTTGCTCTCCAGCTTGCGTCATCAGTAATTCCCCAGATGATAACAGCCGATATATTATCCTTGTGGGCGTAGATAGAATCCCATATGCCCTTGTAATAATCAGCCTGAACCTTGAAATCTGATTCTGTAGGATTTTCCGGAGTTGTTGCATCAAGTTCGGTTACCTGAATATCAAGTCCGAGTGCGCTGTATTTATCAAGAGACTTATTATAGGCGTTCACGGACGGGAAAGCGGCATCAAGACTCTGACGCGCATCAAGATGAGACTGCATACCGATTCCGTCAATAATACCCTTTTCCCTGAGGCTTTCAGCCATTTTAACAATTGCGTTCAGTTTGCCGTCCATATATTCGTTGTAGTCATTGTAATAGAGTTTACAGCCCTCCGGAGCATATTTTCTTGCAAACTCAAAAGCCGGTTCGATAAATGAATTATCGCCGAAAACCTGTACCCATGCAGATTTTGAAGAACCATTGCTTCCCTGTTCGCCCGGCTGACGCGGATTTCCGTCTTCCATCCATGCCTCATTTACAACGTCGCAGGCATAGAAATCAATATCGGGATAGAGTTCAGTAAGCGTTTCAAAATATATCTTTATATAGTTCTCCATACGGACGAGCATTTTTTCAGGTGAAACAAAATCGCCGTTGTCGTCATAGCCCTCTTTGAAGAACCAGTCCGGTGTCTGACTGTGCCATACAAGAGTATGGATTCTTACAGGGATTTTATTATCACGGCAGTAATTAAGAACTGGTTTTGCGGCAGAGAAAGAAATCTGCGGTATGGTATCGTCGCCGGTTTCTGCGAAGTATTCCTGACAGGCTGTTTTATTGAGAACGGAATCGGGTTTCATTTCATTTCCTACTGTAATACTCTGACCGAAATGCTTGTCAACGAGTGCCATTGTAGGCTTTGAGCTTATATCATTCGGAGTAATAGCAGTGCCGATTTTGAAATCGTTTCCGAAAATCTGACTGAGAGCAGGAATATCCTGTTCGATTTCTACGCCCGGAACTTCCGTAACAACGAAATCATCAATAAAAATATCGTCCATTCCGCCCTCGAAGTAGACGTAAACGCCCTCCATTTCTCCGGAAAAGCTTACCTTGACATTTTCGACAGTCTGCCAGTCGCTGCCGTTGAGATTCTGTACGAGATTATTATATTTTGTCTCGCCGTCAATAGTATACTGGAAGCTTAAAGTAGCATTTGTATAGTATCTGCCTTTGACTTTTGCACTGATATAGTATTCAGTATCTGGTTCAAGCTTGTCATCGAGACGGAAAGCAGGTCCGTTCCATTCCTTTGAGCGTCCGCTTGCAAGCATGGATTTTGAACCGCTTACAGACATTTCATCAGATGCGGAAAGTTCCGTGGTGTCGTTGTCGCCGCGGTTGGTGAATGCTGAAACATCGCCGTCTTCGAAATCGAAGCTGTAGACGATTTTTCCGGCAGCTGCGGAAGTTTCACCCTCGGCGGAGCAGTCAAACGGTGCAGAAGTTGCAGACATCGCCATCGCCAGAACGCAGGCGGCAAAGCGTGCTAGATTTTTGTTTTTCATGATTAATCATTCCCTCTTAGAATATAGTTCATCTCCGGTATAACATACCAATTTTATTTTAACACATAAAAATAAATTTGTCAATCACAATATAACGATT
>CAMWRC010000066.1 GCA_947176565.1 uncultured Ruminococcus sp. | reverse complement strand
TTAAGTTCAATAGAAATTCCTGAAAGTGTAACAAGCATAGGAAACAGGGCATTTTATGAATGTTCCAGTTTAATATCAATAGAAATTCCAAACGGTGTTACAAGTATAGAAGCTTGTACGTTTGAAGGTTGTTCATCTTTAAGTTCAATAGAAATTCCTGAAAGTGTAACAAGCATAGGAAACAGGGCATTTTTGTTTTGTATAAATTTAACATCAGTAACAATTTCTGATAGTGTTAAAAGCATAGGGGACAAAGCATTTTATGGTTGTGGACGTTTAAAATCGTTAGCACTTTCTGACGGTTTAACAAGCATAGGATATCAGGCATTTTATAATTGTTACAGTTTAACATCAATAGATATTCCTGATAGTGTTACAAGTATAGGAGAGCTTGCATTTTGGGCTTGTTCGGGTTTAACATCGTTAAAACTTTCAGACAGTATTTCATATATTGAATCTTGTACATTTCAGGCTTGTGATTCTTTGAAATTGGTAACAATTCCTAATAGTGTTACAGCTATTGGACCTGGTGCATTTTGTGCTTGTACTTCTTTGGAAATGGTAACAATTCCTGATAGTGTTAAAAGCATAGAGTATAGTGCATTTGATGGTTGTACTTATTTGAAAACGGTAACAATTCCTGATAGTGTAACAAGTATAGGATATGAAGCATTTTTTGATTGTTACTATTTGAAATCAATAACAATCTTAAATCCTGAATGTGATATTTATAACAGTGGACGTACAATTTTTTCCGGATATGATGAAAACGGTTATACTTATTTCGGCGGCACAATCTACGGCTATGACAACTCAACCGCACAGGCTTATGCTGAAAAATACGGCTATAAGTTTGAGTCGTTTGGCGAAGCAACCGTAAAAGAAGTGTCATCAGGAGATGTAGACGGCGACGGCAAGATTGATTCTTCTGACGCTTCACTTGTTCTTACTGAATATTCCCTGCTTTCAACAGGTGGTACAGGAACTTTTACAGAAAGTATGAAAAAATCAGCTGATATCAATAAAGATGGTCTGACAGATGCTGCTGACTCGTCCATGATTCTCAGTTATTATGCTTATATATCGACAGGCGGCACAGATACTATTGATAAGTTTTTTGAATTATAAAAATAATTGCTTGCAAAGGAGACGAAAATAATTGGCAGTCCTTGAAACTCAGGAACTGACATATGTTTACAGTCAGGGTTCACCGTTTGAAAAGACAGCTGTTGACAGCGTAAGCCTTAAAATTGATGAGGGCGCAATCATAGGTGTTATGGGACATACAGGCTCGGGAAAATCAACGCTTATACAGCAGTTCAACGGACTTCTCAGACCTACATCAGGAAAGATACTTCTTGACGGCGTTGATATATGGGCTGACAGAAAAAAAATACGTGATGTCAGATTCAGGGTAGGTCTTGTGTTTCAGTATCCTGAATATCAGATATTCGAGGAAACGGTTTATAAAGATATAGCATTCGGTCCTAAGAATATGGGACTTGACAGTGCCGAAATAAAAAGACGCGTACTTGAAACATCTCATGATATAGGCATTCAGGAGGAACTCCTTGAACGCTCGCCGTTTGAACTCTCCGGAGGACAGAAAAGACGCGTTGCAATTGCCGGAGTTATGGCAATGAATCCGGAAATTCTTATCCTTGACGAGCCGACAGCCGGTCTTGACCCTGCCGGACGGGATAAGATAATCGGATTCATAAAGGAATATCACAGAAAAAAAGGCAATACAGTTCTGATAGTATCGCACAGCATGGAAGATATTGCAGGATTTGCCGATAAAATACTCGTGATGAACAAATCAAAGCTTTTCTGCTATGATGATACCGAAAAAGTTTTCAGCCGCGCAGAGGAAATATCCCGTATAGGTCTTGATATTCCGCAGGTGACAAAGATATTCATTGAACTGAAAAAGAATGGAATTGATTTCGGGAAAGATGTGTATACCCTCGACTATGCGGAAAAACTTCTTGTAAAAAAGTTTGGCGAAAGGAGCAGGAAAAATTGCTGAGAGATATTACAATAGGGCAGTTTTTCTCCGGAAACAGCCTGATACATCGTCTTGACCCGCGTTTCAAGATAGTGATTACGTTTATATATATACTTATGCTTTTTACGGGAAACAGCATTTTATGTCTTGCCATAGGCGCGGTCTATACGGCGGCGGCAGTATTGCTGTCACATATACCGGCGAAAATGTTCGTGAAATCAGTAAAGCCGCTTATGCCGTTTCTGCTGCTTACAGCCGTGATTAATATTTTTTTTCTGGACGGCGGAGATGTGTATTTCAAGTGGCATTTTATAAAGATAACATCTGAGGGCGTGAGCGTCAGTGTTTTCATGATAATACGGATTATACTTCTTATTGCCGGAAGTTCGCTGCTGACATATACGACTTCTCCGATAACGCTTACAGATGCTATCGAACGGCTTCTTTCGCCATTGAAAAAGATAAAAGTTCCTGTTCACGAACTTGCAATGATGATGTCGATAGCACTCCGGTTCATACCAACGCTTATTGAGGAGACAGACAAGATAATATCAGCGCAGAAAGCAAGAGGTGCGGAAATAGATTCCGGAAATTTCATGAGCCGTGCAAAGAATATGATAGCGATACTTGTTCCGCTGTTTGTATCATCATTCAGGCGTGCGGACGAGCTTGCAACAGCTATGGAATGCAGATGCTACCGCGGCGGTGAGGGCAGGACTCGTCTTAGACAGCTGAAATCAGAATCCCGCGATTATATCGCTTTAGCGGTTACGCTGATATTCTATGCATTTGTGATAGCTGTGAATTTTTTATTTGTTTCTTAGTCATAAAATCCGGAAAGTGAGATAACGAAATGAAAAACAGGGATTCAGAAAAGCTCATCTGTGAGAAATATAAAAAATATGAGAAATTCAGGAAAAGCATGGCAGTTAATATACTCTATGACAATGGAATGCTGTATTTTCTGCTTGCATTTATTATACCGTTTGTGCTGGTTCTTATTGCGTTTCACAAGCAGGATATACATCTGCTGTGGTGGGTAAAAGGTGCTGACGGAGAAGCCGGAAGATTTGAGGAAACCGGTTCGGAACAGATGCTTGTTGTTGACCTCTGGCATCAGTATTTTCCGTTTTTCCGTGTTGTCCGCGAAAAACTCCTGACAGGCGGTTCGTTTCTGTATTCGTGGCAGAACGGATTAGGAACAAATTTTCTGTCGCTTATTGCATATTATGCCGCAAGTCCACTGAACTGGATTTCAGTGTTCTTTGATGATGACCATCTACGCGAGGGAATCACATATCTGACCGCTGCAAAAATAGGACTGAGCGGAGCATTTTTCAGCTGTTTCCTGAGATATACGTACAGGAGAAAAGATATATCAATAGTTGTATTTTCTGTGATGTTCGCGCTTTGCAGTTATATGATGGGCTATTACTGGAATATCATGTGGATTGATACGGTTGCACTGTTTCCGCTGGTAATGCTTGGAATAACTGCTATGTGCCGTGAGGGAAAATGGAAGCTGTATACGATAACTCTTGCTCTTTCTGTTATGGCGAATTATTATATAGGTCTGTTCACCTGTATATTTACTGTATTCATGTTTGCCGCCTGTGCGGTAATCGAATGGCAGGGAATAAAAAGCTTTTTTGTTAAAATATGGCTTATAATCCGCTCATCTGTTATCGGACTGGGACTTGGTGCATTTATGCTGATACCGGCATATCTTGCTCTTAAACTTACGCACAGTGCAGACAATACGTTTCCTGCTGAGATTTCATGGGCGGAGAAGTGGACTGATATTTTTGCGAATCTGATTTCATACAGAGAGCCTGCATCAGTGGAGGGACTCCCGAATTTTGCCTGCGGTATGCTTGCGGTGACTCTTTTCGGAGTATTCCTGTTCACGGCAGGAATAAAAATCCGAGAGAAGATTTCAGTTATTCTTATGATTGCTCTGATTGTCGTAAGCTGCAATATGAATAAGCTTAATTATATATGGCATGGATTTCATGTTACGAATCAGATACCATACAGATATGCTTTTATTTTCAGTTTTGTTCTTGTGGCGGCGGCATATCATGCCTACGCTGTAATGACGGAGCGAGGAATAAAAATTTATCAGCTGATATTTCTTGTTACTGCTCCGGCGGCGGTATTCTATATGGTTTATCTTTCCGTAAAGGATTCAGAGGACGGTTTTTCATGGGAAGAACCAGCGCTTAAGAGTTCGCTGATAATTACATCAGCGTATATTCTGATATTCGTTGCGGCAAAGCTGATACCGATGAAAAACCTGAAAATCAAGCGTTCAGTTATAAATATTGCACTTGCCGCGGCAGTTATCAGCGAGATGTCCCGCGCTGCCGTTATCGGAGTAGGCAAGGTAGGAAGTTCGGATTACAATACATATCCGACTGTAAATACGGAAGTTCAGGAAATGCTTGACATTGTAAAAAGCCATGGGGAAAAATTCAGCCGTACAGAAATGACATCTACATATACTCTCAATGACAGTGCGCTTTATGGATATAAAGGCGTATCGCAGTTTTCGTCATCGTGTAATGTTTCTGTAACAAGGCTTATGCGCCGTCTCGGAATTTATGCCTCGGAAGCCGGAAACAGATATTATTACCGTAATTCCACACCTGTAGTCAACGGACTTACCGGCATTGATTTCCTGATTTCCCGCGTTGGCGCAATGAAAAACGGCACACCTTTTATGGAAAATCTTGCGTCATCGGGTTCTGTCTATCTTTATGAGAATAAATATCCGCTTTCACTGGGATTCATGATGAACAATGATATACTTAATCTTCCTGATGAAAACGGTCTGAATCCGTTTGAATACCAGAACAGCATCATGTATATGGCAACAGGAGTACAGGCATTATTCACACCGCAGGCGGTACAGCTTGTATCATATGACAAGATGACCGCAACTAAAAGAACGTACGGCGAATATGATTATACCTCAGAGGGAAACGATATTGAATGTTCCGCCGAATACAGCTTTGCAGGAACAGACAGCGGTTATCTTTACGGATATGTGAAAAGCGATAATACAAGTACTGCAAACGTTACAGAAGATGATATTGATGTTGATTCGTCCGTGAGCGTTGACGGTTATCCGATTGTATTTCCGATGGGAGACGGTCAGAGCGGAACTACAAAAACAATAAAGCTGAAATTCAAAAAAGACCGTACCGCCGGAAATTATACTGTTATGGCATATGCTCTTAATATGCAGGCATTTGAGGACGCGTATAATAAATTAGCTGATGAACAGTTCAATATTACAGAATTTGCAGATACGAAGATTGCCGGTACTGTTGATGCACTGAAAGACGGAGTTATGTATTTTTCCATTCCTTATGAAAATGGCTGGTCGGTATATGTTGACGGAGAAAAAGCGGAAACAGAGCCGGTTCTTGATGCTATGCTCGGCATTAAGGTCGGAAAAGGTCATCACGATATTGTACTTAAATATTCTCCTGACGGATTTTCCGAAGGACTTGCTGTAAGCGGCGGTTCACTGTTTCTGTTTGTTGTGTTCATGATTCTTGATATTCGCCGTAAAAAGAAAAAACTTTTAGAAAATCCAGCCGCAGAAATTCAGGAAACAGAAAATCCGGAAAATATAGAGAATATGGAAAATATTGAAGTTCCTGAAATTTCCGGAAATGATTCGTATGATGATGTTTCTGATGATGACGGAAGTAATAAAATAAATTCAGAACCGGAAGAAAAAACACAGGAAATAGGTGATACCGGAAATGCGGAATCTTAAAGTTTTTGCCGCGTATCGCGGAACAAATTATCACGGCTATCAGAGACAGGCAAATGCCGTTACAGTTCAGGAAGTTCTTGAAAAGGCAGTTTCAAAGGTTCTGAATCAGCCGGCTGGAATCATCGGCTGTTCGCGCACTGATACAGGAGTACACGCGAAACAGTTCTGCTTTAACGTAAAAACAGAAAGCAGTATACGTACTGTCGGATTCTGCCGCGGAGTGAACGGGGAACTTCCTGATGATATTTCAATACTCAGCTGTGAGGACGTGCCGCTTGATTTTCATGCGCGATACGACTGCAAAGGCAAGGAATATCTGTACAGGATTCATTGCAGCGAATCCAAAGACCCTTTCAGCGCGGATTTGGCATATCACTATCGCCGGAAATTCAATATTGAACCGGTAAAAAAAGCAGCTGCTTATCTGGTAGGAACTCATGATTTTGCAAGTTTTTGTTCAGACTGTTCAGGAGTTTCAACAACTGTCCGGACAATTTATTCACTTGAAATAGAAAATAATGGAGATTCTGTGATAATACTTGTAAAAGGCAACGGTTTTCTGTATAATATGATTAGGATAATTGCAGGAACGCTTATTGATGTCAGCGAAGGTCGTATACAGCCCGATGATATGCCGTCAATACTCGAAGCAAAAGACCGCCTCAGAGCAGGAAGAACAGCCATGGCTCACGGTCTTTATCTAAACCGGGTTTGTTATTGAAATCTGTCCGGCAGTCCTGATGTTTTGTGTTTTTTATTTAA
>CAMWRC010000065.1 GCA_947176565.1 uncultured Ruminococcus sp. | reverse complement strand
CTGTACAACAACTCCATAAGGCTTTTCGGTTTCTATGATTGCTTCAACGTCCTCACGTGTAAGAGGGTCAAAATAAAGACGGTCGCCGGTATCAAAATCAGTTGAAACAGTTTCGGGATTATTATTGCAGATAACCGCTTCATATCCCAGTTCTTTCAAAGTCCATACGCAGTGTACGGAACAATAGTCAAACTCGATCCCCTGACCGATTCTGATAGGACCAGAACCGAAAACAATAACCTTTTTCTTTCCGGTATTCTGCCGTTCAATAAACTGTGCGGCTTCGTTCTCATCATCATACGTTGAGTAGAAATACGGAGTTTCCGCTTTAAATTCTCCGGCGCAGGTATCAACCATCTTGAAAACTGTTGACTTATGCTTCGGGCATTTCTGACCGCTTAATCTTTCGATTGTGCTGTCAAGATAGCCGTATTGTCTGGCGGTATCGTATTTTTCCTCAGTGAGTTCACCATCTGCAAGCCATTTTTCAAGCTCGACAAGATTAAGAAGCTTATACAGAAACCAATTGTCAATCATAGTAATCTCATGAATTTCTTCGGGAGTTATACCCTTTTTGAGAGCTTCAAATACAACAAATGAGCGTTCATCGTCAATGTCGTGAAGCTTTTCAATAAGCTGCTCTCTTGTGAAATCAGCAAATTTTTTCATACTCATGGTATCGAGTCCAAGTTCAATTGAGCGCACAGCTTTCATCATAGCCTGCTCGAACGAAGTACCAATAGCCATTACTTCACCGGTAGCTTTCATCTGCGTTCCGAGGGTTCTTTTAGCATATACAAATTTATCAAAAGCCCATTTCGGAAACTTGACTACAACATAATCAAGAGCCGGTTCAAAGCAGGCGAATGTCCTTCCTGTAACCTGATTTATTATCTCGTCGAGGGTATATCCTACAGCGATTTTAGCAGCTGTCTTTGCAATCGGATAACCTGTTGCCTTTGAAGCAAGCGCGGAGGAACGCGAAACACGCGGATTTACCTCAATGACAGCATACTCAAAGCTTGTGGGGTGGAGCGCAAACTGACAGTTACAGCCTCCCTCAACTTTAAGCTCCTTGATGATATTTATAGCAGCTGTACGGAGCATCTGATATTCCCTGTCCGAGAGCGTCACAGCAGGAGCAATAACAATACTGTCACCGGTATGAACGCCTACAGGGTCGAAATTCTCCATAGAGCAGACGGTAATAACATTGCCTTTTCCGTCGCGGATAACTTCAAATTCAATTTCTTTCCAGCCGCTTATACACTTCTCAACAAGTATCTGCGTAATAGGCGAAAGTCTTAGACCGTTAGTAGCGATTTCATGGAGTTCCGTTTCATTCTGAGCAATTCCGCCGCCTGTTCCACCGAGCGTAAATGCAGGACGCACAATTACAGGATAGCCGATAACATCTGCAAATTCCATAGCATCTTCAACATTTTCCACTACCTTTGACGGAATACACGGCTCGCCGATTTTCTCCATAGTATCCTTGAAAGCCTGTCTGTCCTCCGCCTTATGAATAGTTTCGGGGTCTGCACCGAGGAGCTTCACATTATGGGAATCGAGGAATCCCTCAGCAGCAAGCTGCATTGACAGCGTAAGACCGGTTTGTCCGCCCAGTGTTGACAGCAGGCTGTCGGGCTTTTCAATTTCGATAATACGCTTTACGACATCAAGAGTCAGCGGCTCGATATACACCTTGTCCGCCATTGCCTTATCTGTCATAATTGTGGCAGGATTGGAATTTATAAGAACAACCTCAAGTCCCTCCTGTTTAAGCGCGCGGCAAGCCTGAGTTCCGGCATAGTCGAACTCAGCCGCCTGACCGATAACTATCGGACCTGAACCGATAACCAGAACTTTTTTAATATCACTTCTCAGCGGCATATCAGCATCACTCCCCTTTCATAGTCTCAACAAATTCATCAAACAGATAAGCAGTATCAAGAGGACCGCCGTGGGCTTCAGGGTGAAACTGCACTGTACGCGCATTCACAGCAGTATATCTGATACCCTCGCAGGTTTTATCGTTTGCGTTGATATGTGAAACATGACCTACGGAGCTGTCGATACTATCCCCTACGACTGCATATCCGTGATTCTGACTTGTAACGTAGGTCAGACCGCTTTCAAGGTCAATAACAGGCTGATTAGCACCGCGGTGACCGTATTTCAGCTTTTCGGTACGTCCGCCGTTGGCAAGTGCCATAAGCTGATGACCGAGACAGATTCCGAAAATCGGAATTCCAAGCTGCTGAATTTCCTTGATATTTTCGATTATTCTGGTATTTTCAGACGGGTCTCCCGGACCGTTGGAAAACATAATTCCGTCCGGCGCAAGATTTCTGACTTCATCAGCGGTCGTATCTGCCGGAACAACAATGACTTCACAGCCGCGGTTGACAAGTTCCTGCCTGATATTACGTTTATATCCGAAATCAAAGAGGACAACGCGGTATTTTTTATTTTCGGAAGTATATGTTCTTATCTCCGGAGCAGTAACAGCCGGAACAGCATTTCTGACCGCAAATGAATTTATTTTTTTGAGAAGCTCGTCCTTTTTCTCATATACGTTTTCAGTAGTAATAACGCCGTTCATAACGCCTGCTTCACGGATAGTACGCGTAAGCCGGCGCGTATCAATGCCGCATATGCCGATTATATTATGCTTCGTCAGGAAGTCATTTATACCGCCCTCACATCGGAAATTCGACGGCGAACTGCACCATTCACGGACGATATATCCGCTGACATATGACTGCGCGGATTCGTTGTCAGCATCATTAACGCCATAATTTCCGATAAGCGGAAACGTCTGCGCAACAATCTGACCATAATAACTGGGGTCGGTAAGAGTTTCCTGATAGCCGGTAAGACCGGTAGTGAAAACGACCTCACCAACGACAGTACCCTCTCTGCCGAAGCTTTTACCCTCAAAGACCTGCCCGTCAGCGAGCATGAGGTAAGCTTTTTTCGATTGATTAAATAAAGACATTTTACCAATCCTTTCAATTAATCTTGAAGATTTATAAAACACAGCAACGCCATTGTTGCCATGAGTTAAACTTTTTTACATAAAATCTTCCATATCCTCAGGAAATTCAGATTCCACATAAGCCTTGCCGTCCTTTACTGTATATCTGACATTAACAGGAACATCATAATAAACACTGTCATGAACATAGTCAACAGGTTCTGCACTTTCTATATATTCAATAAGCTCTTTTTTTGCCTGCTGATAATCGGGCGGAAGTTCGTCACTGAACGGAGTACCAATTGAAGAACCGCCAGAGCCGTGATAGACCGAAAAATACAGCTTATTGCCCTGTTCGTCCTCAGCAGTTATATCATAATTATACATATTTTCCCAGTCATCGCTGAAGCTGTCATTTTCACCGAAAAGTCTGCGGACTTTACCGAAAAACAAAGCAAATTTTTCTTCTGTTGCTGCTAATCCATAAACACATTCGCCGCCGCCTGCAAAATTATCTTTTAATTCCTCATCTGTTGAAATCCTGAACTTGTACATAAAATCCCCTCTTATTTAAGGTTGATATACTGTGTAATATCATCTCTCATGCGAATAACTTCACGGCGTGCAGCCTTTGCGAAATCGCGAACATCGCAGCCCTCTTTTTTATATGCACACATAACGGCACGGCTTGAATTAACAATGGCACCGAGACCGTTTTCATCGAATCCGCCTTTAAGACCCTCTGCACCGCCGCCCTGCGCGCCGTATCCGGGTACAAGGAACATTGTATGCGGAAGTCTTTTGCGAAGCTCCGTAAGCATTTCAGGATATGTTGCGCCGACAACTGCACCTACTGCGGAATAGCCGTATTCGCCGATAGTATCAGCTCCCCACTGCTCGCACAGGTCCCCCATTTTCGCGTATATCGGCGTGCCGTCCTCTAATTTCAAATCCTGCAATTCGCCGCTGGACGGATTAGAGGTCTTTACAAGAACATAAATGCCCTTATCGCGTTCGCGGCAGACTTTCAGAAGCGGCTCAATACCGTCAGTGCCAAGATAGCCGTTTACCGTAAGCGCATCAGCTCCGAAAGCTTCGGAAGTGCTTTCCCCGACAGCAGTACAGCCAAGATGAGCATTTGTATAAGCTTCCATAGTTGCTCCGATGTCATTCCGCTTGCCGTCAGTTATAACAAACATACCGTTAAGCTTTGCATATCTGATAGTTTTTTCAAGAGTACGTATACCATAATGACCGTACATCTCATAATATGCAGCCTGCGGCTTTATAGCAGGGACAACATCATGTATTTCATCTATAATAGCCTGATTGAAATCGTAAATAGCTTTAGCTGCGGCTTTCATGGTCATGCCGTCCTTGTCGAGATAACGTCTCTGAATATATTCAGGAACATATTCAAGCTTCGGGTCAAGACCTACAACAGTAGGATTTTTCAGTTCAATGATTTTCTTGATAAGTCTGTCAAATGACATAATAATCTTCTCCTTTAAATTATATTGTATCGCACAATGCCCTTTGAAATTGTAACAAGAGGTTTTCCGGTGAAAGTCATTCCCTTGAATACGCTGTTATGGGATTTGGAATGCAGCCTTTCCGGCTCTACAGTCCATTTTCTGTCTATATCGGCGATGACTAAATCGGCAGTCTTTCCGGCTTTGATTTCTGGAATTTCAAGCCCTAAAATTCGCCGTGGATTAACACACATAAGCTCAACGATTTTATTGAGACTGACTTCGCCTGTATGGTACAGAGCAGTAAGAGCAGCTGCAAGTGAAGTCTCCAGACCCACCACGCCGTTGGGAGCAGTTTCAAAATCGGCTTTTTCCTCCGGAGCATGGGGCGCATGGTCTGTGATTATGCAGTCTATCGTACCGTCCTTTATTCCGTCAATAATCGCCCTTACGTCCCTATCAGTTCTCAGCGGAGGATTCATGCGGTAGTCAGCATCACGCTTTTCGAGCAGTTTATCAGTAAGCATGAAGTAATGCGGAGCAGTTTCGCACGTTACCTTAACTCCGCGCGATTTTGCAAACCGAATCATAGCCGTGCTTCCCTCAGTGGAAACGTGGCATATATGTATACGGGCATCAACGGATTCTGCAAGAATCATCTCACGGGCAGTAATATAATCTTCAGAAGCCCTGTCCATACCCTTTACGCCGAGTTTTTCCGAAATTTCGCCCTTATTCATGATACCGCCGTTTATTATGTTCAGGTCCTCACAATGTGAAGCGGCAAGAAGTCCGTTTTCTTTTGTCATTTCAAGAGCCTGCCGCATGAGTTCTGCATTCTCAACAGGCTTTCCGTCATCGGAAATGCAGATACAACCGGCAGCTTTGAGTGATTCGTAATCGCATAGTTCACCGCCGTTCATTCCGCTTGTGATACAGCCGGCAGGATAAACATCAACACCTGTTCACTACGCCTTTTCGATAATATAGCGTATTGTTTCCGGATTATCGCACGGCGGCTTAGTATTGGGCATTGCAAGAACACCGGTCACGCCGCCGGCAAGAGCAGCCGCACAGCCGGTATGTATATCCTCCTTGTGCGTAAGTCCGGGGTCGCGGAAATGCACATGCATATCGAAAAGGGACGGCATCAGCACAAGTCCTGTACCGTCGATTACTTCATCAGCTAAAACATCAAGATTATTTCCTGTTTCAGCGATTTTTCCGCCGTTGATAAAAATGTCCGTACATATATCATGTTCTGAATCAACAGCGCGTATATTTTTTATAAGCAAAGATGACATAATAAACCTCCTAAACCTGAGCATTGAACAGATTTTTCAGCGCATAAACAACATCATCGGAATCGGCGTTGATACTTGCAGCCTCATTTATAGCTGAAATTCTGCTTAATTCGTCAAGGTCGGCATTGTAGCCGATTGTATATATTGGTATCTCAAGAGCGCGGATAATTCCTGAAATATCCTCCAAATCACAGCCTGTATTTGTTTCGCCGTCGCTGAGGACGAACATCATAAGCTTTGCATCAGGATATTTTTCATGAGCATCAACAAGCATATCAGCCGCAACAGCGACCGCATCAAATGTAGCTGTTCCGCCGATTGCAGACATATCCTCGACTGCTCCGGTAAAATATGCACGATGATTCAGTGTGAATTTATCTATCGGCAGATTTATCTGCACATTATTATTATAAGTCACAAGACCTATGTAATTCTCATCGCTGATATACTGCGAACCGTTTATAAGTGAACGTTTAAGCTGACGTATTGGCTCGCCGTCCATACTTCCAGACATATCGGCAACGAATACAGCCACGACTGGCTTTCCGGCATTTTTTTCATCTTTCCAGAGTTTCTGCGCGGAAATCAGAGCATTTCCGCTTATTCCTGATATATCTGATTTATAGTCATTCTGCTGATTGAATCCATATTTTTCAGCAAGTTTCTGTGATTCATCATTCTTGCAGTATGAAATGAACTGTTCAAGAACTTCCTGTTCGTCCGGTGATATTCTGCCGAGGGAATACATAGGATTATTATGTTCCACGCCGAAAGGAATAAAGCCGTATCTTTTAAGAGAAGCATCATTGAAAACGAGCTGAGATTCAAGAATAAACGCATCAAGCGAACCGGATTCAGCAGCTTCCCGCATCTGGAG
>CAMWRC010000064.1 GCA_947176565.1 uncultured Ruminococcus sp. | reverse complement strand
GTACTGCTTATATCATCGAAACAGCGGCGCATTTTTTTTAGACGCTGTACGAACCCGAGTTTCTGCTCATAATCTGCAAGCAGGATTTCAGCGCGTTTGATAATACTTCTTACAGCCTGTCTTGTGATACTAAGATTAACTCCTATTTCTCCGAGTGACAAATCCTCACAGTAATAGAGTTCCATGATATTCCGCTGTTTTTCAGTAAGAAGCTCGCCGTAGCAGTCGAGGAGCATAACAAATTCAAGTTCCTTTGCCATACTATGCCTCCCACAGGTGTAATGCAAAATCACTTTACACATTATACATCATTTTAATCAACTTGTCAAGGGGCAGAGACAAATTTAATTTATATAACAATTGTATTAGAATATATAAAAAAAAGAAGATTCAGAGCCTGTAATATGCTCTGAATCTTCTTAAACCAACTGTCAGCCAGAATGTCTGCTCTTGTACATGAGCCACAGAAATTCAAGGAATCCTATACCTATGAATATAATCATTGTTTTCATCTGCGGTTTCTTGACTTTAAAGCGTGTAATGAATGCAATCGCAACTATCAGCATTACTATTCCGTACACAGGTACAAAATATTCGCCCATATCCCTGCGGAAGCTATATACAAGCGGAAATATCAGAGCAGTGCCGGTAACCGGCATTCCCTCATAAACTTTCCGCAGCTCCTCGGTCTTTTTCTGTCTTGATTCCTCTGATACATTGAAATATGCAAGCCTTATTACCGCACACAGAGGAAAAAGTATCAGAACCGGCAAATCAACCGGTGTATTCAGACCGATAGAATAACCGATAACAGACGGAAGTACGCCGAAACATATGACATCGCACAATGAATCTATCTGTATTCCGAATTTTTTCTCGTCCTCCGTTCTGTTCTTTTTTGTACGTGCGACCTTGCCGTCGAACATATCACACAGTCCTGAAATCATAAGACATACTATAGCATATGTCGGACTCGGCATCTGTCCGCACATTCCGCAGGCAAACACTATTCCGGTCATTGCCGATGCAAGACTTATGTATGTGAGTATAACAGTATAATTGTAAACGCCTATCATTAAAACCACCTATTCTGCTGCAAAAGGGGGTGCTGTTCTGAATGCTGTGTTATTTCTTTGTTTTTACTGTTTTAGAAGTTCTTTTTTCTCTTGCATTCTTTACCCGTTCCTGTTTTGCAGCTTTTTTCTCCAGTGCCTCGTATGCTCTCTGATAGAATATTTCCTGAGAATTAACCGGATTCTCAGCGTCATGGCGGTCATATACATATGTACCGTCACTGAGCATTACACGGGCTTTCACATTATCCGCCATAAGCACATTGAACATTTCTCGTATGCGTCGTTTCAGCCGTTCGTCCTCTACAGGAACAGCAACCTCCACACGGCGCACTGTATTCCTGCTCATATAATCTGCTGAACCGATATATATTTTCTGAATCCTTTCATCTCTGCCGAAAATAAATATACGGCTGTGTTCAAGAAAACGTCCCACGATACTGCGTACTGTGATGTTTTCAGTATATCCCTCAACTCCTGCGATAATGCAGCATACTCCGCGCACTATCAGTTCGATTTTCACACCTGCCTGAGAGGCTTCGACAAGTTTTTCAATTATGACTTTATCGTTTAAGGAATTGATCTTTGCAGCAATATATCCGTCACTGCCCTTTTTGATTTCCTCGTTCATCATTTCAATAATCTGCGGTCTGAGAGCGTGAGGAGATACAAGCAGCTTGTTTGTATGCTCAACAAAGCAGCCGTTCTGGAGCGCATCAAATACCGCTTCCGCATCAGCAGCGATTTCCCTGTCAGCAGTCAGCAGCATGAGGTCTGTATATATTGCAGATGTCTTTTCGTTGTAATTTCCCGTGCCTATTTGAGTTACATAGTCAATCTTTTCGCCTGTATTCCGGCGTTTTATCAGCAGGAGCTTTGAATGTGCCTTAAATTCCTCCGGTCCGTATATGACTTTTACGCCGGCTTTCTGAAGTATTTTCGACCACTCTATATTATTTGCCTCATCAAATCTTGCTCTGAGTTCAATCATTACAAGAACTTCCTTGCCGTTTTCGGCGGCGGTACACAATGCGCCTATAACTTTGCTGTTGCGTGCAAGCCTGTAAAGCGTTATCTTGATTGACATTACTTTCGGGTCAACAGCTGATTCCTCAAGAAGCCGTATAAACGATGTCGTCATTGATTCAAACGGATAACTGAGAAGTATATCCTTTGTCTTGACCTGTGAGAATACAGAACGGTTTTCCGCAAGCATTGACGATTTACGCGGAAGTCTCGGTTCAAAATGAAGCTCCGGCGAACTGTCAAGTTCCTGCAATCTGTAGAGATATGACAAATCAAGCGGAATATGAGAATTGAAAACGCGCACATTCTTGATTTTAAGCTTTTTGCATATATAATCAAGAGCATCACGGCTAAATTCATTTGTAATCTCAAGACGTACAGCAGCAAGTTTATTTCTCTTGACTACGAGCTGTTCCATACGGTCGCGGAAATCTGCACCTTTATTGTTTACCATAATATCGGCATTTCTGGTAACTCTGACAATTGCTCTGTCCTGAACCTTATATCCCTTAAACATAAGATGAGCAAAATGAAGAACAACTTCCTCCTCCAGTATAAAACGTCTGCCATCGTTTCCGAGGGAAATAATGCGTTCGCTGTGTTCATGTCCTATAGGAATTATTCCCACGGTAGTGCCTTTTTTTGATACGATATGCACTGCGGCATACAGTTCCTTATTTTTCAGGAACGGAAACGGCAGCTTGTCATTTACCACGATTCCGCTTATGAACGGCTTTATTTCACGCTTGAAATAGAGTTCAAGGAAATCCTGTTCCTCTGGTGCTGCGGATTCAAAGTCAACGTGCTGGAATCCGTACTGTGCAAGCTGTGCCATATTTGACTTGTACGCTTCCTCAACAATGGGCTGTAATCTGCGTACTGCCGTGAAAATCGCATCAAGCTGCTGTGCAGGTGTCATTCCGGATTTTCCGTCCTTTTTTTTGCTGTTTTCCTTTGCGTCATCAGTGAGCGAACCTACACGGACCATAAAAAATTCGTCCATATTGCTCTGATATATTGCAGAAAACGCTAAGCGTTCCAGAAGTGGATTTTCCGGTGCTGTAGCTTCTTCTATAACTCTTTTATTAAATTTGAGCCATGAAAGCTCACGGTTTTCCATATAGTCCATAAAAACATTCTCCATTCGATACATTCCATGTCAGTCTGTGATAATCCATGTAATAATTATATAGTATCCGTGCCAAAATGTCAAGAAGTAAATTAAAACTTATGGCGAAAATCAACTTTAATTGCGCTACTATGTTGTGCATATTGCCGGAAATAATAAAAAATTTCAGTAACACTTGCAAAATCTTTGATTCTATAGTATAATAAGAACGATAATAAAATAGGGGAATATGCGTACTGGATACCTGAAAACAGAAAAATAAACTAGATAAATTCTGTTTGTTCGGTTCAGTATATTTTCATATTGTCCCAAAAGGAGGAAAAAAGTGGCAAAATCAACTGCTGTCAGTAAAACGCCGTCATATGCCGTGGCATACGAGCCGAAACAGTATGTCAAATTCAAACCGCTGTACTATCTCGCGGCATTCCTCATACCGGCACTGCTGACTTTTATCGCCTACGCTATATTCGGAGTATATCCCTTCGGTGAGCGTTCTGTACTGACTCTCGACCTTAACGGTCAGTACGTCTATTATTTTGAGAATATACGGAGAGCTTTCTGGAACGGTGAAAGCCTGCTGTACAGCTGGGCGCGTAATCTGTCCGGCGGCTATCAGGGCGTTATCGGATATTATCTTGCAAGCCCGTTCACGTTCATTGTGGTACTCATGCCGCGAAGTCTTATCGTCGAAGCACTGATGATAATGCAGCTCTGCAAAGTCGGCGCGTGCGGAGTTACCATGTTCGCATACGTCGAGAATGCAAAACGTGTAAAGCCTTTCCAGTCTATTATCTTCTCAACCATGTACGCACTTATGGCTTTCGTTGCCATACAGCTGATTGACCCGATGTGGGTTGACGGTCCTATTTTCCTGCCGCTTGTCATTCTCGGCGTTGAGTATCTCGTCGATGACGGCAGAAAAATAAACTATATAATTCCGCTTGCAATAATGTTCATCGCAAATTTCTACATCGGATTCATGATTGCAATTTTCGTTGCAATCTATTTCGCATACTATCTGTTTTTCGGTTCAAAGCGGAAATTCAAGGGAGCAGGCGACTACGCCGCCGTTATCGGCAGAATGTTCCTCGCCACGGGTGTTGCGCTCATGTGCAGCTATATCATGATTATGCCGGTATACAATGCTCTTGCTCTCGGTAAGTTCGACTTTTCAGAACCAGATTACAGTCTGCGTACTATGTTCAATCCTGTTGAACTTCTCCCGACTCTGTTCCCGAACCAGTACTACTCCGTAAACGTGGACGAGGGTACAAGAATGTACGGCAGACCGGAAATCTACTGCGGCGTACTTTCATTCGTTCTCACACCGCTCTACTTCCTCAATAAGAAAATCTCAAGCAACCGTAAAATAGGCTATGGTATTATCCTGCTGATAATGTTCTTCTCAATGTGGATAAAACCCATAAATATGATGTGGCACGGCGGTCAGGACCCGAACTGGCTCCCCTACCGTTACAGTTTCCTTGTTTCATTTGTAATAGTATCAATGGCGGCGGAGACGTTTGCAAATCTTGATGACTATAAACTCGATATCAAAACGCCGTCTATAGTTTTCGCCTGTATCGTACTTCTTGCTTTCGTATTTGATGCAATTATGCCGTCCCTCAACTACAACGAGGACAAATACAAATATGTCGCTGTAATGCCATATTCCGAAAACGTCACAATCAACGGCAAAAGCACTGACCATGTATTCCTCGGAACACTGGTGTTCGGTGTCATACTGTGCGCGATTTATCTGACATTCGCATATCTCATAAGCAATGCCAGAAATCAGAAAAAGCGCAATATCATCTCCGCTGCTATGGCTGTACTCGTTATCTTTGAAGCCGGCTACAATACTTTCGATACTATATTCAAGATTGATAAGGAAGTTTACTACTCCTCAAAGGCTTCATACAATGAAATTATGTCCGCTCCGGACGTAAAGGCTGCCCTTGATGAGATAGACGACGGATTCTACCGCTCCGAAAAGACGTTCTTCCGGAATGTAAACGATAATCAAGCTTATAATCTGCGCGGGATTTCTCACTCAAGCTCTGTCATGAACTCAAGAATTATCCGCTTTATCGAAACTCTCGGCTATACAACCAAGAGTTACGAAACACGCTATGACGGAAATACTCCTCTTGCGGATTCACTTCTCGGCATAAAATATGTTCTTGATGACCCCTCAACTCACAATTCTGATTCAAGGGGAAAATCACTCCTCAGCCCGTACTATAACAAAGTCGGCTCAACCACATACAAAAAGGAAAAAGAAGAACGCACCGCTGATATATACGAGAATCCCGATGCACTTCCTATAGGATTCATGGCTGATGATGATATTCTCCGCCTCAGCTTCCTCGGCAATGATAATCCGTTCAACAGTATGAACAATTTCCTCAGCTCAATGACGGGAAATACTCCTGATTATTCCGGCGCACTTGAACCTAAACAGTATTTCTACAGAACTGCAACAGGTCAGTACACCGTGCATAATGTCGGAGACGAATACGAAAAATCAACCGACCCGAACAAACTTGAAGTAGAACTCAATGAATGTTATGAAACCGATTACGCCGGTCAGCACTGCTATAACGCAAATGCAAATGCAGGCGACCCGACAGTAAGAATCCATATCAAAGCTCAGAGCGAGGATAATCTTTATATGTTCCTCAAGTCTGATAACCCGAAACAGTGCAATGTCTGGGTATCTACCACGAAAAATGAGGAAACCGGCGAATTTGTTGATTTTGACGGCTACGGTTCATACTATGACGGCTATGACTATGCTATCGTAAATCTCGGTTCTTTCCCTGCCGGTACGGAACTTGAAATCCGTCTTACGATTCTCCAGTCCGACAAGAGCGGCAACAATGAATATATCATGGTCAAGGATTTCCAGTTCTACCACTTTGACTATGAGACGTTCCACAATGATATCGAACTCCTGAAAACAAATCCTCTTGTTCTTGATATGGATAAGACATCAGACAGTCATCTTTACGGCGAAGTTGATGCAGCTGCCGGACAAATACTCTATACTTCAATTCCTTATGAACCCGGCTGGACTATCAAGGTTGACGGCAAAAAAGTTGACGAGGCCTTTACGGAAACATTCAATGATGCCGGTACAAGCATCATGTCAAACTATACTGATGTGACAGAGGGAAGTGTCTGCATACTCAATGCACTTATCGGAATACGTCTTGCAGAGGGTCATCATACTGTTGAAATGAAATATTCTCCTCCCGGATTTAAAACCGGAGTAATCCTGCTTATTCTCGGAATTGCCGCTGTTGTTTTGTTCTGGCTCTATGACAGAAAAAATAATCCTGCGCTTATCCAGTTTGCAAAGGACAGGGAAAACCGCAGAAACGGAATAGTTCCCGAACCGGAAAAAAAATCAAGCGGCGTTAAGAT
>CAMWRC010000063.1 GCA_947176565.1 uncultured Ruminococcus sp. | reverse complement strand
CGGCGCAGGCGGCGGTATGGTATATAATGTGGACGAGCTCAAAGTTGTATGCGCACGCGGACTTCAGGCTTCCCTTGTAGGTCAGGTTCTCGTTGAGGAATGTATTTTCGGCTGGGAAGAACTCGAACTCGAAGTTGTACGCGATGCTGCAAATAATAAGATTACAGTCTGCTTTATCGAAAACATCGACCCCATAGGCGTTCATACAGGCGATTCATTCTGCTCTGCTCCTATGCTTACAATTCCCGAAGATGTTCAGGCTGAACTTCAGGATATGTCATACAGAATCATTGAAAGTATTGAGGTTATCGGCGGCTGTAACTGTCAGTTCGCACGTGACCCTGAAACCGGCAGAATCGTTGTTATTGAAATAAATCCGCGTACTTCACGCTCATCAGCTCTTGCTTCAAAGGCTACCGGATTCCCGATTGCACTTGTTTCAGCTATGCTTGCCTGCGGTCTTACTCTTGATGAAATTCCGTGCGGAAAATACGGCACTCTTGATAAATATGTTCCCGACGGCGATTACGTTGTAATCAAGTTCGCACGCTGGGCATTCGAGAAATTCAAGGGTGCGGAGGACAAGCTTGGCACTCAGATGCGCGCTGTCGGCGAAGTAATGAGCATCGGCAAAACGTATAAAGAAGCTTTCCAGAAAGCTATAAGAAGTCTCGAAACCGGTCGTTATGGTCTCGGTTTTGCCAAGAATTTCAACAGCATGACTAAGGACGAACTTCTTGCACAGCTCCGCTATCCGACAAGCGAACGTCAGTTCGTTATATATGAAGCTCTCCGCAAGGGTGCATCTGTTGATGAAATATATGAGCTTACAAAAATCAAGCACTACTTCCTTGAGCAGATGCTCGAACTTGTTCAGGAAGAAGAAAAGCTCCTCACAATGAAAGGAAGCGTTCCGGAAAAAGATGTCCTGAAACAGGCTAAGCTTGACGGCTTCTCAGACCGTTATCTCAGCTCAATTCTTGAAGTTACTGAGGAGGAAATCAGAAACGCCCGTATCAGCTTCAATATCTGCGAAGCTTGGGAAGGCGTTCATGTAAGCGGTACGCAGAATGCTGCATACTACTATTCAACATATCATCTTGATGAGGATAAGAGTCTGTCAAATACAGAAAAGCCCAAGATTATGATTCTCGGCGGCGGTCCGAACAGAATTGGTCAGGGTATAGAATTTGACTACTGCTGTGTTCATGCTGCTCTTGCACTCAAAAAACTCGGCTTTGAATCAATTATCGTAAACTGCAACCCTGAAACAGTATCTACCGACTATGATACTTCTGATAAGCTCTATTTTGAACCGCTTACTCTTGAAGATGTACTTGCTATTCACGAGAAAGAAAAGCCTGTAGGCGTTATTGCTCAGTTCGGCGGTCAGACTCCGCTCAATCTCGCAAACGACCTCAAGAAGTACGGTGTAAATATTCTCGGAACTACTCCGGAAACTATTGACCTCGCTGAAGACCGCGACCACTTCCGTGCCATGATGGACAAGCTCGGAATCCCTATGCCGGAATCAGGAATGGCTGTAAATGCTGATGAAGCTATTGAAATTGCAAACCGCATAGGCTATCCTGTAATGGTTCGTCCGTCATATGTTCTCGGCGGACGCGGTATGGAAATCGTTCACGATGATGAAATGATGCGCATATATATGAATGCCGCTGTAGGTGTTACTCCTGACCGTCCTATACTTATCGACCGCTTCCTGAATCATGCTACAGAATGCGAAGCAGATGCTATTTCCGACGGTACTCACTGCTTTGTACCTGCTGTTATGGAGCATATCGAGCTTGCCGGCGTACATTCTGGGGATTCCGCCTGCATTCTGCCGTCAAAGAATCTCACTGACAAACAGGTTGAAACTATCAAGGAATATACCAGAAAAATCGCCGTTGAAATGAACGTATGCGGACTTATGAATATGCAGTATGCAATTGAGGGCGATACCGTTTATGTCCTCGAAGCAAATCCCCGTGCATCACGTACAGTTCCGCTGGTTTCAAAGGTATGCGATATAAATATGGTGAGAATTGCTACTGAAATCATCACATCTTCACTTACCGGAAAGCCGTCGCCTGTTCCGGAGCTTAAAGACAGACAGATTAATCACTACGGCGTGAAAGAAGCTGTTTTCCCGTTCAATATGTTCCCCGAAGTTGACCCTGTTCTCGGTCCGGAAATGCGTTCAACCGGAGAAGTTCTCGGTATTTCAACTTCATTCGGAGAGGCTTATTACAAGGCTCAGGAAGCTACAAAGAATCCGCTTCCCGACCACGGAACAGTACTTCTCAGCGTGTGCGACAGGGATAAGCCGGAACTTATTGACATCGCAAAGGGATTCAATGAAGTAGGATTCAGGGTTCTTGCTACTCATAAGTGTTTCAAGATTCTCGTTGAAGCAGGAGTGCCTTGCGAGCGTATATTCAAGATATATGAGGGCAGACCGAATATTGCCGATGAAATTGCCAACGGCGAAATCCAGCTTATTATAAATACTCCTGCCGGAAAATCATCGGCTCACGATGACAGCTATATCCGCAAGGCTGCTATAAAACACCGCGTTCCGTATATCACAACTATGGCGGCTGCAAAGGCAAGTCTCGAGGGCATAAAGGCTATCAACCTCAACAAGAACATAGAAGTAAAATCACTTCAGGCACATCACGGAGATATTATTTAATCACTGATTTCATCCTAAATATAAAATATAAATTCTAAACAAAACGGAGCAGAATAAAACCTGCTCCGTAATTTTTTATAATCAGATCATATTGCCGCTGTCGTTCATTGTATCAAAATGTCTGCGATAGCGTTTTGGAATATTGATGCCGACAAGATAGCCTATCGAATGAAGAAAATCCGAAATAACAACAAATCCGTCCTTATAAAATGCTTCTATTCGTTTATCCTTAAATGGAATATCCTTGTAATCAGGAGGACAGATAAAAGTCCAGTCAGCACCGCTTTTGTCAAGAACAATACGGAAAAATTTATCTATATCAGTATCTTTATATCCTGTTTTCATCAACAGAATATGATGTTCCATAGCTTCATCAATTTGACTTATAACAGCTGTTTTGCCGTCAAATGACATTACTGCAAGAAGCGGGTCGTCTGCTGCTATAGCCTTGTTCACGTCCTCCTCAGAGGGGTATTTGATTATATTCATTCATGCTCCTCCTTAGTCAGTATTTGGGATTTTTTCAATATCTAATTATTATTTAGATGCTCTCCAAGCTCCTTAATCCATTCAGGAATTTTTCCGCCTTTGGTAATAAGCAAACCGTTCTTGTACTCTGCTTTTTCCGCAAAACCGTTCTCATTATCAAAGAATACAGCTTCATTACAATAAGGAAGAATTTTAGCCAAATCCTCAAATCGCTTATTGTAACGGCGTTCAACGTCTGCTGTGGGAATATCATGACCGCCCTTTGAAACACGGTTTTTTATACGGCTTATGCTCTCGGCAGACGAACTTACTCCGACATAGTACAGGCGGATAAAATAATTCAGTTCACGGGCTTTTCTGATAGTTTTCAGTGTACGCACACCCGACAAAGTCGTTTCCTGAGTAAAGTTAATACCCTTTTCAAGACAGCTTTCAATGCGTTCAACAGCAATCTTACCGCCCTTTATACGGTCTATACCTGTTTCGGCAGTTATCTTATCGACATCAACTATAATGCCTAAGTCAGTGTTTTCAGCCGAAAGCACTCCTGACAAGCTGCTTTTTCCTACTCCGTTCACGCCGCCTATTATTGTGTATATCTTCATTCATGCTCCTCCCTGTACTTAATTAAAAAATAAACATATCCTCAAAGCTGAGAATATGTCTATTTTACGATATTTAACTGGAGCTTGTGACGGGACTCGAACCTGCGACCTGCTCATTACGAATGAGCTGCACTACCAACTGTGCTACACAAGCAGACTAACATATATATTATACATTAATCCGCCTGTTTTGTCAATAGGTTATCAAAAATAAAATTATTTTAATTATTTGTAATCTATTATTTTTCTTCAGGAAATATCACAGTATAATTATCATAGTACGGCTTTACTGTTTCAGGATATTTGTCCGCATAGGCGAAAATCTCGTCAGCAAGTCCTCTTTTCAGAAAATTCCGGAGCTTTTCATGCGGTTGATTATGTACCTCGTCACAAAGAGATGAAACCGCAATTACTCGTTTTCTGTCCTGATTCATCACTCGGAACGGCCATATACGGCAGTCAAAAGGCTTGCCGTCTCCTAAAATACAGCCGTTTTCAGTGAGAGCAGGACAGGAATAAATCTGATCGTCTGTTATCTCTCCGGCATTGAGCATATATCCACTTCCCACTCTCGCAAACGGCGCGTCCGGAGCATATTCAAGCACCTTATTTTTTATCTCTTCCGTAAAAACCGGCGTTTCCCATATATCATATCTGTCAAATATACAGCACATTCTGCATTCGGCACAGGTTCTGCCGCTTAAAATTTCCTTTATCATAAAATCCACCTCTGTTATATTCTATCGTATCTTTATTTTATCATACCGGATTAAAAATTACAAGATTAAAATATAAATTTTCAGATATTAGTGAACCTTTTTCAAAGCTGTTACAACATATAACAGAAAACAATGGAGGTGAAACGATGACAACAGCGCAGTTTGAAACATTGCTTTGCAATTACGGCAGCGATATATACGGCTTCTGCTGCCACCTTACAGGCAGCCGGCAGTCCGCTGATGATTTGTATCAGGATTCTGTCCTGAAAGCATTTGAGATTCTCGGACGGATTGACGGCAGAACCGATAACGGATTCCGGTCAGCAAAAAATTATATAATCGGAATCGCTGTGAAACTCTATAAGAATCAGCGGAGAAAAAAATCTTCCGGCGAATGCTTCATGGAAGACAGATTTGCAAACACGCTGCGTGACCCCTCGGATATCGCAGAAGATACCGAACGGAAAACACAATATGCCGAAGTCCGTAAGGCGGTCTCGGAACTTCCTGAAAAGCTTCGAATCGTGGTATATATGTATTACTACGCTGATATGAGTATTTCTGATATATCCGCACAGCTTGGGATTCCAGAGGGTACTGTAAAAAGCAGAATGAACAACGCACGAAAAAAACTGAAAAACACACTTGATGAACCGGAGGTAAGCAGACATGAAAAAAAACAGCAGATTAGACAGACAGATACGAGATTCTCTGAACACAAATCAGCAGGCAGATTTGAATATTAACCGCCGTCTTGCCGAGATGTACAATCAGAAAGTAACTGATACTTCAATGGACGAGGACGCGGAAGTAAACGTTTTTACCGTTGAATCCTACAGGAAACCCTCTGTTATCCGCCGTATAGGAGCTATGGCAGCAGCCGCGGCAGTTGTCGCAGGTATCGGAGGAAGTATATTCGCCCTCAACGGATTCGGAAATGTTCCGGAAATGGCAACACAGCTGACTGATGTATCTGAATCATCTGAACAGTCGGAAGAAGTTCCGGAAGAAACTACGGAGGAAATGCCTACAGAAGCTCCCACAGAACCGGAATTTGTTGATAATAATTCCTACGATATGTCAACAAAAGAGGGGATCTATGCAAAAATGATTAACAGTTTCTTCAACTATGACCAGATTTCCGGAAAAATCGTCACAAATGAAACATACAAGGAACAAGTATGCGCCGTTACCGATTTCTCATTCGACCTGACAACCGGAAAAGCCCACAGCTACCTTTCACGTGTGAACTATGAAAACTCCTTTGAAGATATTATCAATGGTGCAGCACCGATTGGCGAGGAGGATAACTGGATAAGCAAGGGAGCATTTTTCGGTCACTTGAATCTCTACTGCGACGGTCAATATCAATACTGGCTCTTTGGTGATATGACATACAATCAGGCAGCAGAGGCAGAAATGCACCCGCGTTACGGAAATCCGATACAAATTGATAAAATGAAAGAATCTGATGAAATATGGCAAACAGCCGTTGAGGGAGACGGTCTGATTAGCGAAGATTATGAATCTCCCTATGCTAAAACGAATACCGGAATAAATTCTCATCTCGGCTCGGAATGTGCACACCCCTTAGAGAGTCCTATGTTTTTACACGTCTATGATTTCGATACATGGGAAATTGTGGGAGATATTGAATATATCGGCAGAGACTGTGTTGAAATTTCCATGGATTACAATGAAAATACAGTCCATACAAAAGCTTATATTGACAAGGAAACAGGCTGCGCGCTGTACGCTCTTGAAACCACATACGGCGAAATCACTGATTATCTTGTTACGCTGGAAATCAATTTTGATGAGGACGCTGAACCAGTGCCGGAAATTGACCTCAGCGAATACACAATGCCCGAACCGATAAGTGATGAAGAATACTACGCTTACAAGGAAAACAGCCACGGCGAAACATATGGATGTGCACCTGAGCACATATGCACCGATAATGCCGACCTTCTGCCCGACCTCATTTCTTTCGGCAGCGGATATATAAGAACATCGGAATTATTTGAAATATCAAACTGCGAAAGCCGTCAGAATGATTTACGTCAGGAAGAAAATAAACTCGATACTGATGTGCTTATCTGCTCACTGAATATCTACAACTGCGAGGGCGAATATATCGACGTATGTAATTATTACGGCTCTCCCGAACAGAAAGCCGAATTTGATGCAACTGCAATGAATCCCTGCGAACACTGTGGCGGAAATGCAGAAGCAGAATCTGAAGAATAAAAAATCTTAGAACAT
>CAMWRC010000062.1 GCA_947176565.1 uncultured Ruminococcus sp. | reverse complement strand
GAATCGGGAATATCATTACAATATTCTTTCAGAAATTCTGATAAATTAATATTCATTAAATTTTTTCAACCTCCGCAAGAAGTTCTGAAACTATATCTTCTTCCCGTATCTTACGCTGAGTGCCGTCTTTTCTGAATATTACAGCGCAGCCGTCTCCTCCGGCAATTCCGACATCGGCTTCACGTGCTTCTCCGGGACCGTTCACCACGCAGCCCATAACGGCAACAGTAATATCCTTTTCAAGACCAGAAACAGCCTCCTCGACTTTCTTTGCCGTTCCTATAAGGTCGATGCGCGTGCGTCCGCAGGTCGGACAGGAAACAAGCTTCACTCCTCCTCTGAGTCCTATGCTCCTGAGAATATCCTTAGCTGCTGAAATTTCTTTAACCGGCTCGTCTGTAAGCGATACACGTATAGTTTCGCCTATACCGTCACATAGAAGTGAACCTATTCCCACAGAAGATTTTATAAGTCCCATTCGTTCAGTTCCTGCTTCTGTAACGCCAAGATGCAGAGGATAACGACATTTTTCAGCCGCAAGACGATAGCTTGCAATCATACGTCTGACATCTGATGATTTTATGGAAATAACAATATCATCAAAATCAAACCGTTCCAGAAGTGCAGCGTGATTCAATGCGCTTTCAACCAGAGCTTCCGGAGTTGGCGAACCATACTTTGCAAGCAGTTCCTTTTCAAGAGAACCGGAATTTACGCCAATCCGTATAGGAATATTACGTTTACGGCATTCATCAGCAACTGCCTTCACCCTGTCAAGACCTCCGATATTTCCGGGGTTGATACGTATTTTGTCAACTCCGGCGGCAGCTGATTCCAGTGCAAGACGGTAATCAAAATGTATATCGGCAACAAGCGGAATACTTACAGCTTTTTTTATAGCCGGTATCAGCTTTACCGCGTCCATATCCGGAATCGCAGCACGTATTATTTCACAGCCGGCTTTTTCGAGTTCCACAGCCTGTCTGACGCTTCCCTCAATATCATATGACGGAGTATTCAGCATTGACTGTATATAGATATGATTTCCGTCAAGAATACAATTTCCAACTTTTACAGGTTTTACATCTCTCATAATCATCATTCCTTTTATTTTGAGGTGAACCGTTCTATCAGGTTCATTATATCGTTGAATGTTGCAAAAATCATCACTCCGAAAAGAAGAACCATACCGGCAAGATGAACATATCCCTCATGTTCAGGCTTAACCGGCTTACGGCGAATCAGCTCTATCAGGCAGAAAAGAAGTCGTCCGCCGTCAAGTCCAGGGATTGGCAGGAGGTTGAATATTCCCAGATTTATAGTAATGAGTGCCGTCATATATGCAAGACTGAATACTGCATCTCCTGCGCTTTCGGCTTCTTTTGTGGTATCGCTGATAGCTGAAACAACGCCCACAGGTCCGGATACCTCTCCGCTGTCAATTTTTCCGGTGACAAGCTGTTTCAGCGAAAGAGTTACCATATGTCCCATTGAAAGAAATGTCTTTCCGGAACACTGCAGCACAGTAAGCGGATTCTTCTCCTTGTAGACGAGTCCGAAATCTATAGTACCGCCGTTCTTTTCATCGTGGAATGTCACATCTTCAAGCTTCACACGTTTTCCGTTGCGCTTTACTACAACATCATGTGTTTCATCTTGTGATACGGCAAACATATAATTCAAATCAAGAGTGCTGTATATTGCTGTGCCGTCTATTTTAACAATTATATCATCATGCTGTAGTCCTGTCTTGTAACTCTGCGCATAATAAGTCTTTGTGCCGTCATCGCTGACTTCTCCGCTGAATCCGCGTATCTGCGTTGTAGGAATGCTGAACATCATACATACCATGACAATAACCATTACCATACCAAGAATAAAATTCATGAATGCTCCTGCCGCAAGGACAATCATTCGCTTCCAAAGCTTTGCATTCCGGAAACTATGTGGATTATCTTCCGAACTGTCCTCACCTTCCATAGCACAGTAGCCGCCTACAGGTAGAAGACGGAGAGAATACATAGTTCCTTTATATTCTTTCTGGATAAGTTTCGGACCCATTCCGACGGAAAATTCGAGTACACTTATTCCGCTTAATTTGGCGCATATGAAATGACCGAACTCATGAACTGTTACAATTATACCAAAAATAATCAACGCTACAACGATACCCATAGTAAATCCTTTCTCAGCCGATAAGGCTTCTTACATATTCACGTGCTTCACTGTCAGCCCTCATAACGTCGTCATATCCTGATACAGCGGAAAATCTGAATTTCTCAAGAACTGAGGAAACAATCTCGCCGATTTGTATAAATTTTATTTCATCATTCAGAAATGCTTTCACAGCTTCTTCATTTGCAGAATTGATAAGACATGGATATGCTCCGCCGAGAGAAATAGCTTTAATTGCCGAATCAAGACATCTGAATGTATTGTAATCAGGCTCTGCAAATGTCAGCGTACCGTAATCCGTAAGTGAAAGCGGCTTTGTAGGACATTCAAGGCGGTCAGGATAGAGAAGCGCATACTGTATCGGAATCTTCATATCCGGTACGCCGAGCTGTGCAATAACAGCATAGTCATTATATTCGACAGCTGAATGTATTACACTTTCACGGTGTACGACAATTTCAATCTGTTCAGGCTTCAAATCAAAAAGCCATTTAGCCTCGATAAACTCAAGACCTTTATTCATAAGCGTCGCGGAATCAATAGTAATCTTGTTTCCCATGCTCCAGTTCGGGTGATGAAGTGCATCAGCCTTAGTGACGCCTTTCAGCTGTTCATATGAATATCCATAAAAAGGGCCTCCTGAAGCAGTAAGGATAATCTTATTGAGCTGCTCACGCTTGTTTCCCTGCAAACACTGGAATATAGCTGAATGCTCGCTGTCAACGGGATATATTTTCACGCCCTTTTTCCTTGCAAGAGACATAACCAGTTCACCGCCTGCCACAAGTGTTTCCTTATTTGCAAGCGCAATATCCTTTCCGACATTTACAGCTGTAAGCGTAGGAAGAAGTCCGACCATTCCGACAACTGAATTAAGAACTATATCATTTTCATCAAGAGCTGCGATTTCACACAGTCCGTCCATTCCGCAGAGAATTTTTATATCAGTATCGGCAAGACGGTTTTTCATGTCAGAATACTTACTTTCATTGAAGATTCCCACATACTTTGGTCTGAACTTCCGAGCCTGAATTTCCAGCATATCAACACTGCTGTGTGCGGCAAGTGCGACAACATCAAAATCATGCTTTTCACAGACTTCGAGGGACTGAGTTCCGATAGACCCCGTAGAACCTAAAATTGAAACCTTTTTCATAATATTATATCTCCTTATAAGGATAATTATGTATTTTAAAATCTGCATTATACTCAAAAACAGAAAGGCAACGTTATTGTCGCCTTTCATAATAAATATAAATTAAATACTAATGTTGTGGATTAATCCTGTTATAGAAATAAAAACATAGAAAGTCGGCAGTACAAAAAGTACACTGTCGAATCTGTCCATAAGTCCGCCATGACCGGGCATAATTTTGCCGTAGTCTTTGAAACCAATCTGTCGCTTTACCATAGATGCGGACAAATCACCGATTGTACCGATTACCGCACATACCATTCCTGCTACAGCAATCATGGCGTATGATATGTCGCTCAAATACATATGTGCAAAATTGAAGTGATTTGCAATTATTGTTTCATTTATATAAAATGCAATAACAAAAAATATACCTGTTGAAATAATACCGCCGATAAGACCCTCAATAGTCTTTTTCGGACTTATTTTCGGGCATAATTTATGTTTTCCAATTGCAACGCCTGTAAAATATGCTCCTGAATCGGCAATCCACGCACCGCAAAGTCCCATTACAATAAAGAATACACTATGTTCACCGGCTTGTTTCTCAATAAGCACTATTGTTGACATCGCCTGCGGTACAAGTATCATGCACGCAAGCACAAAGAAAATCTGTGTATATTGTATTTCCTCATGTTTGTTAAGCCATACTGTGAATACGGCAAACGTACAGAATAAGATTACAGCAAACATAGCTATACTTTTCATCTCATACCAGTGCAGAAACGGAACAGCTATTCCGCATATTTCAGCAGGTATAAGTATAGGAATACACTTTTCAAGTTTTATTGCCCTGATAAGTTCAAACAGCATTATTGCTATTATTGCCGCAATAGCTATAGGCAGAACTATTGTTTCATGCAGAAAAAGGACTGTTATTGCAACAGCAATCCCGACAGCCGCCGTAATAATACGTGTAAGCAACTCATACACCCCCGAAACGGCGGTTTCTTTTATCAAATTCAATAAGAGCCTTATCCAAATCGGACGGAGAAAAATCAGGCCACAGAACATCAGTGAAATAATATTCTGCATAGGCACATTGCCAAATCAGATAATTTGACAATCTGAACTCACCTGACGGACGGATTACAAGGTCGACATCAGGAAGACCCTTTGTATACAGTTCGTTTGCGACGGATTGTTCCGTTATGTCCTCCGGACGTATTTCGCCGTTTACAGCTTTCTGAGCGAGTATACGTGCAGCGTGAGCAATTTCATCACGTCCGCCATAGTTTACTGCCATCATCAGATTCATTTCTGTATAGTGAGCCGTATCTTCTTCAAGTTTAATCATTTTATTACGCAGGTCGTCGTCGAATGCGGATTTATCGCCGAGGAAAATCATGCGTGTATTTTCGCTGAGGAAGTTCCGTACATCGACGATATACTCACGGAACAAATCCATAATTGTATGGATTTCATCATCGGGACGCTGCCAGTTTTCAGTTGAAAAGGCATAGAACGATATATTCTTAAGACCGATATCCTTGCAGTACCGGACGATTTTTTTAAAATTCTTTGCACCTTCTCTATGACCGAACGGACGGGGGAGACCTCTTTTTTTAGCCCATCTGCCGTTTCCGTCCATGATAAATCCGACGTGCTGAGGCAGATTCTCCGGAAGTACAGACTGACTTTCTTTTTTACCGAATATAGCCATATTTCACCATTAAACCGTCATTATTTCCTTTTCTTTGGCAGCAACTGCCTTGTCTACTTCGCCGCAGAACTTATCTGTATGCTCCTGTATTTTCTTTTCTCCCTCTTTCTGTTCGTCCTCAGTGATTTCTGAATTTTTTTTCATTGCTTTCAGCTTATCCATAGCATCGCGGCGGATAGAACGCAGAGCAACTTTACAATCCTCACCGATTTTTCTGACAGTCTTACAGAGTTCCTTACGTCTTTCTTCGGTAAGCTGCGGGAAAGCAAGTCTCAGGACGTTTCCGTCGTTTGTAGGATTGATTCCTATATCGGAAGCCTGAATTGCTTTTTCAATTGACTTTAAAGCGGATTTGTCATAGGGCTGGATTACAAGTATTCTTGCCTCAGATACGGAAATAGATGCCATCTGATTTACAGGAGTAAGAGTACCCCAGTATTCAGCCTGTACCTTATCAAGAATGGCTGGATTTGCACGTCCGGCACGTACAGCAGCGTACTCTTTATCAAGAGCAGCAAGACTTTTTGTCATTTTTTCTTTTGCGTTGTTGATTACCTGTTTCATAAAAGATTTTCCTTTCAGTTAATTACAGCCTTTGCAGGCATTTATTATTAATAATTATTTGAATGATACGGAAACAAAGTCCGGCAGATTTCCGGAATCTGTTTTCATTCTTCTGATACGATTGTTCCGACATTTCCTCCCATTACGGCATCATAAATATTGTCCGGACGTGAAAGGTCAAACACAAGCATTTTCATTTTGTTATCGCTGCACATAGCTGCGGCAGTGCTGTCGATGACTGCAAGTTTGTCACCCATGATTTTGGTAAAAGTCAGCTTATCATACTTTTTTGCATCTTCAAACTTATGGGGGTCTTTATCATATACGCCGTCAACGAGAGTAGCCTTGAAATAGATGTCAGCCTCGATTTCGACAGCTCGGAGCGACGCAGCGGTATCTGTTGAAAAGAATGGATTTCCTGTACCGCAGCCGAAAATAACCACTCTGCCTTTTTCAAGATGACGCACTGCTCTGTTGCGTATATAAGGTTCTGCAACCTGCTGCATAGCGATAGCGGTCTGGACGCGCACTTCACAGCCGAGGCTTTCGAGAACATCAGCTACGGCAAGAGCATTCATTGCAGTTGCAAGCATACCGATATGGTCAGCACGTGTTCTGTCCATAGTTCCGCTTGAACGTCCGCGCCAGAAGTTTCCCCCTCCCACGACGACAGCCACCTGAACACCTTCATCAACAACTTTCTTGATGCTTCTGCATATTTCGGTAATGGTGTCATAGTTGAGACCTGTTTTCTGTTCACCGGCAAGAGCCTCACCGCTGAGTTTGAGTAAAATTCTTTTATACTTTGCATTCATAATAACATACCTCACAAATTCAAAAAATCCACTACATATATTTTACACTAATTTTCCTGATATGTAAAGCATATTTTCAGAAACGCGCTTAATTTTACATTTTTTACATATTAACATTTTGATTTCTGCGCTTTCCGACGATTTTATTCGTTATTATTCATAAAATTGTTGAAAAATATTTGTGCATTATTTTTGAATAATTTCCCTTGACTTTTCCGGAAATCCATGATATAATATAGAAGCTGAAACGTGAGGTGATTGATTCACAGTTCAGTATTCAATATCAAACACGGAGAGGTATCGAAGCGGTCATAACGAGGCGGTCTTGAAAACCGTTTGACTTAACGGTCACGTGGGTTCGAATCCCACCCTCTCCGCCA
>CAMWRC010000061.1 GCA_947176565.1 uncultured Ruminococcus sp. | reverse complement strand
ATTAAATCTTTTGTGTGAACAGGCGAAAATTTAGCCTGTTTTTCTTTAAGCATTCCGTCAACGCCGTAAGCCGTGTCTATACCTTCTTTTACAAGATAGCTGAAAGGTTTTTTGTCTGCACCTGCCGAAATAAAAAGTCCGACTGCTATGGCAACCATAATAAACAAAAAAACAGTTCCTAAAGTGTTGGAAAGTATAACTGATAATTCAGAAAGAATAGTTATGGGAACGGGTGACAATATACAGAATGCCACGCCTAAAGCTGTTTTAAAAGCTGAACGTCTGTTTACTTCAAGGAACTTGTTGGCTTCCTCCATAGAAACACAGCGGAGAGGTTCGCTGTCGATGACAGTCTCGGAAGCTTCCTGAGCCGTTTTTTCAAAATCGTCCTTTAATAAGTAATCCGTGGATACGCCGAAGATTTCCGAAAGCTTAAGTATCTTGCTTAAATCAGGAATCGACTGCGCTCCCTCCCACTTTGATACGGATTGTCTGCTTACATTTACTTTTTCGGCGAGTTCGTCCTGAGACATTCCAGCCTTTTTTCTGAGTTCAATAATCTTGTCTGCGAATATCATAAAAATACCTCCATGTGAATTTTTTCACTGTACTCATTTTACCATAAACTTCACTGTATTTCAATCAACTGTACTTGACAATTTGTCAACCGGCAGTTTCTTTTTATAATATTTTGGTTGCGGACATAAAAATTCAGTAATTTTAGAGCCTGCTCAATACTGAACAGGCTCTTAAGTTGACTACATATATTTTTTCATTTCTTTCTCAGCATCGTCAAGCCGTTTTTTCAGCTCAGATGCCGAAATACGCATAGCACCATTTCCGAAAATTATCATCTGCTCCGGTCCATCTGATGTAGCAACGCGTACACGATGAGTTTTTGACAATTCATGGGTAACACGCTCAATATAGCTGTCAGCAGTTTCGGATTCCTTTGTATATACTATACTGATATTGTAATATTTTTCAATATCCCGATGTTTGCCTTTTACTCTGTACGCATCAAATACGATTATTATTTCATATCCTGTACAGCCCTGATAACTGCACATCAGATTAATCAATTCGGCTCTTGCCGCGTCGAGATTTTCATCAGCAATTTTTTTCAGTTCGTCCCATGCAAATATGATATTGTACCCGTCAACAAGAAGATAATCCGCGCCCTCATATTTTGGAAGTTTAACCGGCTTTGAATAGTCTTTCTGTTCTTTTGCTGTTCTGAATGCCTTACGTGGATTCTGTTCTGTCTTTACCTTTCCGTATGTACGCTCAAAGATTTCCATGAGTTCCTCGTCTGAAACTTCTTTTGAGTTATTCCGCCGTACCGGTTCTTTGATTTCCGGATTATTTTTCTCCGGAGCAAGACAGCTCGGAAGATGCATATGACGATATACTTCATTCCATTTTATATTAACTCCTGCGCCGTGACTACAGAATATTGAATCCGCACTGTTTTCAACATCACTGTCGCAGTCGTATCCTATAGCAGCTATTACATCTTCTGAATTATGACATTCCCGATATCCGCAGTTTATACAGGAAATCCGTCCTTTTCCTCTTGTATAGCTGATTATATCCGACTGATAGTCATTGAGTTCCGAAACCGGCGCAGTTCCTCTAATAACTGCTGACTCCCCGACAATTTCAGGAGAATCAAATTCCGCTGACATATGCTGTAAATCGGCAATAGCACGTCCTGTATATTCTGACGGAATTTCAATTTCATATTCGTAATACGGTTCAAGAAGTATACTTTCTGCATTCCTCAGACCATGACGAACAGCCCTGTATGTTGCCTGACGGAAATCACCGCCCTCTGTATGCTTGAGATGTGCTTTTCCGGCGGCAAGTGTTATCTTCATATCGGTTATCGGCGAACCGGTAAGAACTCCCCTATGGATTTTTTCCTCTAAATGCGTAAGTATAAGCCTCTGCCAGTTCCTGTCAAGCAAATCTTCCGGAACTGCTGTATCAAATATCAATCCGCTGTTACGCGGAAGCGGTTCTAATATCAGATGAACTTCCGCATAGTGGCGTAAAGGTTCATAATGCCCCACGCCCTCTGCGATTCCGGATATTGTTTCTTTATATGCCGCCGAACCGCTTTCGAATGTCACATCATATCCGTATTGCTCTGATATTATACGCGATAATACTTCAATCTGAACCGCACCCATAAGCTGGATATATATTTTATGCAGTTCCTCATTCCAGACAATATGGAGCTGCGGCTCTGTATCTTCGAGCTTACGCATATCCCTCAGAGCTTCAAATACATTCTTTTCAGGCGGAAGACCAATACAGTATGTCATTACTGGTTCAAGTATAGCCCTGTCGGAATTTCTGATACAGCCGATTCCCTGACCGGCATATGTTCCGTCAAGACCAGTAACTGCGCATACTTCCCCTGCTGCTGCCGATTCAGCGGTACGGAATTTCTCTCCGGAACAGAAACGCACTGAACTTACTTTTCCGGTGACTTCTCTGCCCTCTGAATCTGTATACTTAATCTCGCTGCGGACTTTCAGCTCTCCGCCCATTACTTTCAGATGAGTAAGACGTGTATCCTTGCTGTCATAGGATATTTTATATACCTTAGCTCCGAACTGCTCACAGCGTTCCGGCTCAGAAGTAAACCTGTCAATAACCGCAAGAAGTTCAGATATTCCGTTCATCTTCAATGCTGAACCGAACATACATGGAAACAATCTTCGTTCCGAAACAGCTTTTTTCAGTTCATAATCAGTCAATCCGCCACGTTCAAGATAAAGTTCCATAAGCTCTTCATCGCAGGACGCTGAATTTTCATATATTTCCTCAGTATCTGAAAAATCAGCGCATCTGTCTGAAAGCTTCTGCCTTAGTCGTTCAAGAACTGCATTTCTATCAGCTGTAAGTAAATCCATTTTATTCACGAATATAAAAACCGGAACTTCATATTTTCTCAACAGCTTCCACAGTGTTGAGGTGTGACTCTGAACTCCGTCAGTTCCGCTTATCACAAGAACTGCATAATCCAGAATCTGCATTGTTCTTTCGGTTTCGGCTGAAAAATCCACATGACCTGGTGTATCAAGCAGCGTTATATGTGTATTTCCGCTGTTCATCTCCGCCCTGCTTGAAAATATAGTTATTCCCCTGTCGCGCTCTATTGAATCAGTATCAAGGAATGAATTTCCGCTGTCTACTCTGCCAAGTTTACGTATTTCACCGCATTCATAAAGCATTGCTTCTGCAAGAGTCGTTTTTCCGGAATCGACATGAGCAGTAATTCCCAATGTTATATTCTTCATGCTCACTGCCGCCTTTTCCTTAAAAGTCGTGGCATAAGCCTTTTTATATATAAAACATATGCCGCCCCCAGATTGAAATCATACAGCACGAATATTACATTTGCCAGCACAAGAAAAACAATTGCGCCGTATTTTTCCGTAATCGCCCATATCGTCCAGCATCTGGTCTATGCCGAATATAAACGTAGTCACATAAAAAAAGCCTGCCGCACATAAATTGAATACTGTCGCTTTTATCAGATTCCGCAGTCCGCGCGGTTTCAGTCTGCCGAGATAAATCCGTAATATCGGATAATGCCCGAACAGCATTATAAATATAAGAGCGGATTCCTTATCAGCCGTGATAAAAAGCGAAAGCAGACTGACTGATGCATATGTCAGCCACGCCCAGCTCAGACTTACTTCTTCTGCTATTATCATCAGAAGAACTCCCGCAGTCATGGGAAGCAGAAGATAGAATAACGGCATTATTCCTGCCAGAAACATACAAAGCAGACATAACGCAGATACAATTCCGCCGAGAGCGACTCTGTAGCTTATATTTTTCATATTTTCCCAGTATTTTCATCAGATTCCTTGCGTTGCTGAATGCCATATACAAGCATTGCAAGAATCCGGTGAGGAACAAATCTTGACAGAAAAATGCCTGTTCTCATAGTAAGTTCAGGAACTGCAATCAGTTTTCCAGCAAGAGCCTTTCTAACAGCGTAATCTGCCGCATCTTCCGCTGTTATTGGCTTAACGCTGAAAGTTACTCCTGCACGTCTGTTGAAATTAGTGCTGACAGGTCCGGGACATAAAACAGTAATCTTAACATCTGATTTTTCGCGCCGGAGTTCCTCCGCAGCCGCAATTGAGAGACGTACAACATAATTCTTTGATGCGTAGTAGGACGACATAAGCGGTCCTGTAAGAAATCCTGCCGACGATGCCACATTGAGTATTATTCCTTGATTTTTCCGCCTGAAACCACGCAGAAACAGTTTCATCAATATATGAACCGCTGTAATATTCACATTTATCATGTTTATTTCGTCGTCGAGGTCAGTTTCATCAAATCTGCCGAATAAGCCATATCCGGCATTATTCACAAGCATATCAATATTTTTATTTTTGCAGAAATCATACACCCTGAATACATCAGATTTAACTGAAAGGTCAGCGGTAATTATTTCCGTACCGCCGAGATTTTTCTGCATATGCTTCAGAATCTTCTCATTTCTGCCGGTGAGTATCAGTTCCCAGCCTCTTTTTCTGAGATTTTTTGCTATACTCATTCCGATTCCTGATGTTGCACCTGTTATTAAAGCTTTCATAATTACTTAATCATCTCCAGTATATTCATTTTATCCATGCCAAGTAGTATAAGCGTCTGTTCATATCTGTCAGTATCAACAAAATAATCTGTTTCCTTTTCCATATATTCAGGGAAAAGCACAGATATTTCGCTGTAATGCTTTGTAAGAAACGGTACAAAATTCAGTACAAATTCATCTCCTATCACAAGAAGATGCCGGTCATTATTCACGGTGGTATTTATTTTTACAAGCGGCTGTCCGCTGCACAGATACAGGTCGTACATATTATCAGTTTCCACTGCATCTGTATTATAAAGCTCACAACTGTAATTCCCTCCGTGATTGTCATATACAATACAGCTTGCAGTTTCCGTTCCGTCGTTATATTCGTATATATCAAGCTGGTCTGATTTTGATTCTGTATACTGTGTTCTGCTGTAGAGATTTCCCCTGTAGCTGTCAGTCATATGGCGTATTGTATACTTGTCATATGATACCGGCATAAATCCAAGCTTCTGGACAACAGTCCTGTAAACACAGTATGCTCCGTAACACGTCCATTTTGTATCGGTACGATAATATATATAACTGTCACTGAGCATTTTAAGTATGCTGTATGCGTCTATCTTACGTATATCCGTATTAAGTTTTTCATAGAGAATATCAGCTTTCTGTTTCTCTGTAGTTCCGAACATATATTCCGGAAGTATATCCCAGTATATTCCCGCTGAAGTCGGAATTGCCGCAAAATAAACCGCTCCGCTGCATTTTTCTGAAAAACGGTTCACAATATCAGCGGTTTTTTCTGCATCAAACTGCGCGGCTGAACCTGTATCAATAAGTCTGCTGTCTGCAACATATACGCCGTTTACTATCGGTTCTCCGATACGTGAATTTATCTCTGCACTTGCCGCTACCCACATACTGCGCCATGAAAATCCATCTGCAAACAGCTCTTCAAATTCCCGTACAAAGCTTCCGTCAGAAAGGCTTTTCAGACTTACTTCCGGAAATCTGAATGATTTTCTGAGTATCATAAGCATTGGCATCATCACTATGAATATTATCAGTACTCCGGCAGTTATTTTTTTTGATAATTTCATTCTATTACCTCACTTACAGCAGCAGAAGCAGTCCTGAACTGCCAGAATATGACATCAATGCCGTACATACCATTAGAAGCAGAAGCGATACTGCCGGCGAAAATATATATACAGCCCATCTGAAACGGCTTTTTTCAGCTCTTACAACCATATTCTTGAACAAATCCGTTGAAGCATACACCGATGCCAGAAGCACTACTATATAATATCTTGCAAAATATGCAGCAAGGGAATCAGCAATTATACCATTTCCGCCCGCCATTGCCCATAAATAACGGAAAGAATCAGATATACCGTCTGACATAAGAAATACGGACATAAGTATAACAGCAAAAGATGTGTAAAGTATTCCGTTGGATTTCATGAATTTCAGATTTCTGAATCTGTTTTCAATTATAATTGCCGTTCCCATAAGAAATCCGAATATCATGCTGCTGACTGAAAATCTATACCAGAATCCGCCGATTGCCCATACCAGAATGAATATAACCTTGTTCAGCCTCGGATTATCAACAAGAGCAGTCAGCGGACGGGTGATATTTCGTCTGAACCAATGAACCGCCTGAACCTGCCATTTCGCCGCAAAAAAGCGTATTTTTCCGCTGAACATCGGATAGTTGAACCCACTCGGAAATCTGAATCCGAAACATCTGCAAAGCCCTGTACTCATATCAGAAAAACCGGACATCGTAAAATACAGGCACAATACATATGATATTACACCAATCCATGCCGATACCAGTGAAAGATTTCCTGTATTTGTGCTGACAACTGCCCTGTACAGGGCATAGAGAGAATCAGCAGCTATTACTTTTTTTCCCAGTCCTTTGACAAAGAGCGAAAGCCCCCTACCTATTTCCATAATATTCATGCGACGCCGTCTCAATGCCGCTGCAAATCCGCTGTAACTCATAAGAGGACCGAATATAAGCCGCGGAAACATAATAAGATACAGCGAAAACCGTATTATATTCATATCTGCCCTGACTTCACCGCGGTATATTTCCATAAGGTATCCTGCTGCCGACAAAGTAAAGAATGATATTCCTGTCGCTGATACACATCTCCGAGCCCACGAGCCCGTACTAGCTGG
>CAMWRC010000060.1 GCA_947176565.1 uncultured Ruminococcus sp. | reverse complement strand
ATCTATAGAAACTAAGAATTTAAAAACAGATTAAAAAATAAAAAGGATATACAGGGTTATATTATGAATAAAAAATCAATATTTCTCAAAAGACTTATAGAATCCGGAAGCAGATTTGTATCCGGAGCTTCACTGGCGCAGGAACTCGGAATCAGCAGAAGTGCCGTATGGAAGTATGCGGAAGCCCTAAAAGCTGACGGATATGTTATAGAATCTGTTGTCTCAAAGGGATACAGACTTATTTCATGCGATTGTCTGTCTGCGGAAATTATATCATCAAAATGCATGAATTATCATATCGGAAAGAATACTGTTGTATTTGATGAAGTTGTTTCAACTAATACCACCGCAAAGGAATTTGCGGTTCAGGGTGCGCCGCATGGAACTGTAATCGCCGCTGAATTTCAGACAGGCGGAAAAGGCAGACTCGGCAGGAAATTTGAATCGCCGGCAGGAAGCGGGTTGTATATGAGCGTGCTGATAAGACCGGATTTCAGACTTGCATATGCACCGCTTATTACTTCCGCCGCCGCCGTAGCTGCTGCTGAATCGGTTGAGAATCTTTGCGGAAAAGATGTGCAGATAAAATGGGTAAATGACCTCTATATGAACGGCAGGAAAATCTGCGGAATCCTTACAGAAGCGGTACTGGGTCTTGAAATGAATACCCTCGACTATGCTGTTATCGGAATCGGAATAAACGTCCGGCATACAGATTTTGACCCTGAACTCAGAAGAAAAGCTTCATCAACAGAAGATGAAGCCGGAATCATAATAAACAGAAATGAATTATGTGCGGCGGTCTGCGGACGGCTTGAATATTATCTGGACAATCTTGAAAGAAAAGTTCATCTTGATGAATATCGCCGCCGTGAAATGCTCACGGGACGCGTGATAACTGCTGAGACCGGAAATCAGCGGTTTACCGGAAAAGCTCTCGGAATAGATGAAAATGCTAATTTAACAGTGGAACTTGATGACGGTACAATAAAATGTCTTTCATCAGGTGAAGCGCATATCGTACAGGATATTATAAAATAATGGTGAGGTATAATATGAATAAATATAAAAAGCTTGCATTCAATACGATAATATTTGCCGTCGGAAGTTTCGGCTCAAAGATACTGGTAATTCTGCTTACAAGTCTTTATACAAGCTATATTCCGCCCTCCGGAATGGGTGTAAAGGAAATGCTTGAAACTACCGCGCTGTTTTTACAGCCGATATTCACATTTGCATTGCAGGAATATCTTATCCGTTTCGGGCTTGACAAGAATTACGACAAACGGGAAGTATTCACGACATCAGCTGTTATTACAACGCTCGGATTCATTGCGGTTGCCGTGATAGTGCCGCTGCTGCGATTCATACCGTTTCTGAGCTTCATAAACGGATATACACTGCTGTTGATATTATATACGTGTATTTCATCTCTGCGAATGCTCTGCGCGCAGTTTGTGCGTTCCCGCGATATGGTCAAACTGTTTTCGCTTGACGGAATACTTGCAACTCTGAGTCTTTTTGTTTTTAACTATGTATTCATAGCGGTTCTTGGAATGGGTGTAAAGGGATTCATGCTTGCTGTGATTCTTTCTGATTTGTCCTCGTCAATATTCCTGTTCGGACTTGCAGGACTTAAAAATTTTCTGCATGTGAAATTCTTTAAGAAAAGCCTTGCAAAAGAGATGATGAAATTCGCGCTTCCGCTTATTCCTACAATAGTAATGTGGACAGTTACCAGTCTTTCGGACAGGCTTTTCATAAGCTACATGAAAGGCACAAAGGCAGAACTTGGACTTGATGCCGCCGGATTGTACGGCGTAGCGAATAAAATCCCGAATCTTATTTCAATGGTTTCGACGATATTTTTTCAGGCATGGAATATGTCAGCGATAAGCGAGAATGAATCTTCCGACCGGAGCAGTTTCTATGAAAGAGTATACAGCGCATATGAATCAGTATTATTCATAGCGGCGGCAGGACTTATGCTGTTCATCAAGCCGATTACGAATCTGCTGATAAATTCTGACAATTTCGAGGAATACGGCAGGGTATATATGTATACACCGGTACTTATAATAGCGGTCGTATTCATGGCACTGAACCAGTTCTTAGGCGGAATATACACCGTTACAAAGCATACGCTGAACAGCTTTACGACGAGTGCGACGGCGTGCTTAGTAAATCTTCTGCTTAATTTCATTCTTATTCCAGAGCTTGGCATACAGGGAGCAGCACTTGCAACATTCCTGAGTTATTTCCTCTGTTTCTGGGTAAGAATAATTGATGCAAGATATTATGTTCCGTTTAAGTTCAACGGAATAATTTCTGCGGTTGATACAGGATTACTTTTTGCGATGTGTGCAATAATTATAGCATCACCTAAAGGCTGGGTGATATGGCTTGCGATAATATTCTGTGTTATCGCGGTTATGAATTTCAGACCAATGCTTGAAACTGTAAAAAAAGTATTAAAGAGAGGCTGATTAATTTTTTAAGGGAGGATTTTATGAAAATAAAAAAAATAATATCAGGAATCATGGCTGTATTGATTGTGTTTGGTGCGATGCCGGTTTTCAGTGTGAATCCGGTTCAGGATTATGCAGTGACGGCAAGTGCGGCTGATGATGATTACACTGAGGGAACATATGAAAGTATGACGTACAGAAAATACGGCGACCATATATAAATTTCCGGATGTGACGAATCGGCGGAAAAAGTTGTCATTCCGTCTGAAATTGACGGCTTGCCGGTGACAGGTATCGGTGACTATGCGTTTTTCGACTGTTCTGGTCTTACATCAGTAACGATTCCTGACAGCGTAATAAGTATCGGTGAAAGTGCGTTTGGCGACTGTTCTGGTCTTACATCAATAACAATACCTGACAGCATTATAAGTATCGGCAACATAGCATTTTCCGGTACGCCATGGCTTGAAGCAAAGAAAGAAAAAAATCCACTTGTCATTGTTAGTAATATTTTGATTGATGGTAAAGACTGTGATGGTGATGTTGTGATTCCCGACGGCGTAACAAGTATCGGCAGCGAAGCGTTTTATTACTGTTCAAAGCTTGAATCAGTAACAATTCCAGACAGCGTGACAAGTATAGGCGACAGTGCGTTTCACCGCTGTTTCGGTCTTAAGAAGATAACAATACCTGACAGCGTAACAAGTATCGGCGGCTATGCGTTTCAAGACTGTAAAAATCTTACATAAATAACGATTCCTGACAGCGTAACAAGTATCGGCGAATGTGCGTTTAAAGGCACGCCATGGCTCAAAGCAAAGCAGAATGAAAATCCGCTGGTCGTTGTAAATAATATTCTGATTGACGGTGAAAAATGTGATGGAGAAGTTGTAATTCCTGACGGCGTGACAAGTATCAGTGACGGTGCATTTATAAGCTGTTCCGGTCTTTTGTCAATAACAATACCAGATAGTGTAGTAAGTATCGGCGAATGTGCGTTTGGGTGGTGTTCAAGTCTTGAATCAATAAACATTCCTGACAGCGTAACAAGTATCGACTGGAGTGCGTTTAGAGATTGTTCCAGTCTTACAGAGATAACAATTCCGGACAGTGTTACAAGTATCAGAGGTCTTGTATTTGACGGCACACAATGGCTTGAAGAAAAGCAGAAAGAAAATCCGCTCGTTGTTGTGAATAATATTATGATTGACGGCAGCACCTGTGAGGGAGACATTGTGATTCCCGACAGCGTTACAAGTATCAGCGACGGTGCATTTATAAGCTGTTCCGGTCTTTTGTCAATAACAATACCAGATAGTGTAACAAGTATCGGTACTGGGGCATTTTTTGAATGTTCAAATCTTGAATCAATAACAATATTAAATCCGGATTGTGAAATAGATGATGATTCAGGTACTATATTCAACGGCTTCGACCCAGATAACGGTTTTAGATGCTATTTCAACGGCACAATATACGGCTATGAAAACTCAACCGCACAGGCATACGCTGAGAAATACGTCTATAATTTTGAAGCAATGCATGAAAGTGATATTCCTGAAACTCTTTCAGGCGATGCAAACTGTGACGGAGAAGTTTCCGTTGCTGATGCAACTCTTATTCTGCAATATTGCGGAAACAAGGATAAATATAAACTTAGCGAACGAGGAATAATCAATGCTGCTGTTGACGGTACGGTTGGAATTTCAGCTGTTGATGCTCTTAAAATTCAGCAGTACGATGCCGGAATTATAGATAAATTCTGAGAGCAGAGGGGGGAAAATAATATGCCGACACCGCATAATAATGCAAAAAAAGGCGATATAGCGGAAACTGCCCTTATGCCGGGAGATCCGCTGAGAGCGAAATTCATCGCCGAAAATTTTCTTGAAAATCCGGTATGCTATAACAGTGTACGCGGTATGCTGGGCTATACCGGAACTTATAAGGGCATTCCGGTATCGGTTCAGGGAAGCGGAATGGGTATGCCGTCTATCGGTATATATTCATATGAGCTGTATCACGAATATGATGTGAAAAATATTATCCGCGTTGGAACGGCAGGTTCTATTGCCGACAATGTAAATCTTCGGGATATTGTAATAGGCGTAAGTGCAAGCACAAATTCAAATTATGCATCTCAGTATCGGCTTCCCGGAATCTATGCGCCTACAGCATCATGGGAGCTTGTTTACGCAGCTGTAAAATCAGCTGAGGAAATGGGGAGCAGGTATCATGCCGGAAATATATTGTCAAGCGATACATTCTATGATGATGCCGGAAGTCTTGCTGGATGGAATAAAATGGGAGTTTTGGCAATTGAAATGGAAGCGGCGGCACTATATATGAATGCAGCGCGTGCGGGAAAGAATGCACTCTGCATACTTACAGTATCGGATTGTCCGCTGAAAGGCTTGTCCACAACTGCTGAAGAACGGCAGAACACATTTACAGAAATGATGAAAATTGCCCTTGAAACGGTTGACAAAATCGAAAATAAGTGATATAATGATTACAGCAGGCAAAGTAAATCCGTCTGCTGTAATTTTATATGGGTCTGTAGCTCAGCTGGGAGAGTGCTGCATTCGCATTGCAGAGGTCGGGGGTTCGATCCCCCTCAGATCCACTTTATACGGAGTTCAGAATTTATAACTTGTTATTGATTCTGGACTCCTGAATTTTTAAGGGGGAATTTTATGAAAATCAAAAAGATAATATCAGGAATCATGGCAGTACTGGTTGTATTCGGCACAATGCCTGTTTTCAGCGCAAATCCGGTTCAGGATTATGTAGTAACGGCAAGTGCGGTTGAAACATATGAAAATCTGACTTATATGAGAGACGGTGACCATATAGGAATTCTGGGCTTTAGCGGTTCAGAGGAGGAAGTTGTAATTCCGGCTGAAATAGAGGGTTTGCCGGTGACGAGAATCGGCGAATTTGCGTTTTGGTGTCGTTCCGGTCTTAAGTCAATAACAATACCTGACAGCGTAACAGATATCGGCGAGGAGGCGTTTTCCCTCTGTTCCGGTCTTACGTCAATAACGATTCCTGACAGTGTAACGAGTATCGGAGAAGCTGCATTTTTAAAATGTTCCCATCTTGAATCCATAACAATTCCGGACAGTGTAACAAATATCGGCTATAGAGCATTTGAGGACTGTTTAAGTCTTACATCAATAGATGTAGCGGAAAATAATAAAAATTATTGCAGTTTGAAAGGCGTTCTGTTTAACAAAGATAAAACAAAATTACTCGTATATCCGATACAAAAAGCCGAAACTGAATATGTTGTTCCGGACAGCGTAACAAGTATCGGCAACAATGCGTTTTTCGGCTGTTCAGGTCTTACATCAATAACAATACCGGACAGCGTTACAAATATTGGTGAACTTGCGTTTGACGGCTGTTCAAATCTTACGTCAATAACAATTCCTGACAGTATAACAGTTATTGGTTACGGTGTGTTTTTATACTGTTCCGGTCTTGAATCAATAACAATTCCTGACAGCGTAACAAGTATCGGCAACAGTGCGTTTGGATATTGTTCCGGTCTTAAGTCAATAACAATTCCTGACAGCATTACAAATATCGGTGACTGTGCGTTTTCCGAATGTAATTCTCTTACATCAGTAACAATCCCTGAAAGCGTAACAAGTATTGGCAGCAGTGTATTTGCCTATTGTACAATCTTACATCAATAACAATTCTGGATAGTGTTACGAGTATCGACAACGGTGTATTTTACTACTGTGATGCTCTTACATCAGTAATAATTCCAGACAGTGTTACAAGTATCGGCAACAGTGCGTTTTCCGGCTGTGAAAGTCTTACATCAATAACAATTCCAAATAGCGTAACAAGTATCGGTCATGATGCGTTTGCTTACTGTCACAATCTTAAATTAATAGCAATTCCAGACAGCGTTATAAGTATCGGCGACTTTGCGTTTCAGGGCTGTTCCGGTCTTACGTCAATAACGATACCGGACAGAGTTACAAGTATCGGCGGAGATGCGTTTAGCGAATGTTCAAGTCTTGAATCAATAACAATTCCGGATAGCGTGGCAAGTATAGGCAAATATGCGTTTTTCGGCTGTTCCGGTCTTAAATCAATAACAATATTAAATCCGGATTGTGAAATATATGACTATTCAGCTACTATTTGCAACGGATATGACTATAATAACTACAAAGGCAATTTCAACGGCACAATCCGCGGATATTTCGATTCAACGGCAGAGGCATATGCTGAGAAATACGGCTATAATTTTGAATCAATAGGAGAAATTGAAGTGACAGAAACTCTTTCAGGCGATGCAAACTGTGACGGGGAAATTTCTGTTGCAGATGCAACTCTTGTTCTGCAATACTGCGGAAACAAGGACAAGTATAAAC
>CAMWRC010000059.1 GCA_947176565.1 uncultured Ruminococcus sp. | reverse complement strand
TTCCCGAAACGGAAAATTTATATTTTTAATATTTTTAATTAATTGACAACTGCCATATATTATGTTATAATAAAAATCATCTGTATTGTGAATTTTTCTGAAAGGCTGATTATTTTATGAAATCTGTTATATTTTTTGATATTGACGGTACTCTTGTTTCTGAGGACGGTTTTATGACTATCCCGGAAAGCACGCGCACCGCAATATCACTCGCAAGGAAAAACGGCTGTGTTACTTTTATAAATACCGGCAGAACCGCATTCAACGTAAATAAAAATGTCCGCTCCCTCGGATTCAACGGAATTATCTGCGGCTGCGGAACTTATATCGAATACAATGGTGATATTCTGCTGTATAACAGGCTTGAACAGGATTTCTGCCGTGAAACCGCCGAACTTATGCGGAAATGCGGTGTTACTCCGGTATATGAACATAAAGACGGCTATTTCTTTGATAATCTTGCTCCCGTAAATGCTTATCTTGAAGATTTCCTGAAAAATTTTGTCGAGGAGGGAATAGATATAAGCCGCTGCGTCGAGGACGAAAATTTCATGTTCGATAAATTTGTCGTCTGGAAAAATGAAAACTGCGATTTTGAGCTTTTTCTCCGCGAAACCGGAAAAAATTTTGATATTATCAACCGCGGTCACGGATTTTTCGAAAATGTCCCGAAAGGATTTTCCAAAGCTACCGCAATAAAACTGATTCTTGAAAAGCTTGATATTTCACTTGAAAACGCATACGCCATAGGAGACAGTGCAAATGACCTGCCCATGCTTACAGCTGTTCCGAACAGCATCGCAATGGGAGGCGCGGAATCTATTTATCCATATGTGTCGTACATAACAACTCCGCTGCATGAGAACGGAATATATAATGCTCTCAGATATTCAATCTGATTTAGATTTTTCTCCGTTGTACTATCTGCACAAAAGAAAAATCATGCGCCGGAAATTTATTTTCAAAAATTCTCACTATTTTCTTGACAAATTTAATTTTTTATGTTACAATATCCTGTGAGCAGACCATGCGGCAGCGGAAACGTTTTATGTTTATGAGGAAAGTCCGGGCATCACAGAGCAGGATAGCTGCTAACGGCAGCCGAGGGCGACCTTAGGGCAAGTGCAACAGAAATAAACTTCCTGATATATCATCAGGTAAAGGTGGAAAGGCGAGGTAAAAGCTCACCGGAGTGCAGGAGACTGCACTGCCATGTAAACCCTATCCGATGCAACGTCTATTGGTGCTGAGTATCTTAACGCCGGCTCGGCGGATATTTAGTAATGACGGCTGGAGCTTATCGGCGACGATAAGAGTAGATAAATTGCCGCACACGACAGAACCCGGCTTACCGGTCTGGTCATTTCAGGAGGAAAGATTCTTCTTTCCTCTTTATTTTTTTCAGGAATTTTAAATTCTGACATAAAATTCAGGTTTATTTTTTCAAATTCACTTTACTTTCACACATTATTGTGCTAAAATAATATATGAAAATCTTCGCTCATATGAGCAGACTGGAGTTAATCAGATGAATGATAAAATAAAATCCGAAAATATGGATATGCTCTTTGAAGCTGTCCTTACTCTCGAAACTGTTGATGACTGTTACAAATTCTTCACAGACCTCTGCACTACAATTGAACTCAAATCCTTTGCGCAGCGTTTTCATGTGGCACGTCTCCTCGATGAACACCGCGTATACAACAGCATTGTCTCCGAAACCGGCGCAAGTACCGCTACTATCAGCCGTGTGAACCGCTCATTACAGGACGGAAGCGACGGATATAATATCGTTTTCGACAGACTGAAACAAAAAAATAAACTCTGATAACAGAACTATAATAAAATTATTAAAAATATTATGAAAGGAAATGTTATGAGAAAATCCAAATTTCTAAGCCAGACTGCCGCAGGTATATCCGCCGCCGCTGTCATGCTTTCGGGTATTGCTGTATCGTCGCACGCAGCAGTGATTAACAAAGACAAGTCAAATAATTACCAGAATTTCGCCAAAGCTCTCCAACTCGGATTATGCTTCTATGATGCAAACAAATGCGGAAATGAAGTATCTGAGGACGGATATTATTCATGGCGTGCAGACTGTCATGTAAAAGATGCTGAAATTCCGCTCCAGCCCATGAATCCTATGCCGTCCGTCAATAAGGGAAAACCTGTCGATGATGAAAAAACTGATGAAGATGATGACGGACGCGGCGAATACAACGGTGAGGGAGACGGCGGCGCAAGTGCTGCTGAAGGTCTGTACATCGGAGTCAATATGTCGGAAAAATTCATCGCTGAAAACAAAGCATATCTTGACCCCGACGGCAACGGCTACGTTGACCTTACCGGCGGCTGGCATGATGCCGGTGACCATGTAAAATTTGGTCTGCCGGGAAGTTATTCCGCTTCAACTCTTGGCTGGGGATATTATGAATTTCCGGAAGCTTACAGGGAAACCGGTCTTGACAAACACGTTGAGGACGAACTCCGGTGGATAAACGATTATTTCATGAAAGCCACTTTTCTTGATGATGACGGCAAAGTTATCGCCTACTGCTATCAGGTAGGAGAGGGAAATAACGACCATAATTACTGGTGTCCTCCGGAACTTCAGGTTGATGGTACTGTCGTAGCTTCCTCAAGCTGTGCCGTAAAACGTCCGGCTTACTTTGCAACGCGGGAAATGCCTGCTTCCGACCAGTGCGCCGGCGCTGCCGCATCGCTTGCGGTGAACTATATGAATTTCAAGGAAAAAGACCCTGAATATGCCGAAAAATGCCTGAAATACGCCGTTGCTCTCTATGATTTTGCCGTTGAAACACATACCGAAGAATGGGAACTCGGAACGACTCCTACAGCTACAAGTCTCGGCTATGACGGCGGATTCTATACATCAAGCTATGACTATGACGAATTAGCATGGGCTGCCGTCTGGCTCTATTATTGTACCGAAAACTGGGATTATATCGACGATATTATTGCTGTTGATGAAACTGTCAGCGGTGAAATGGGCGCACATCCGTATACCGGCTACATGAAACGCATAATTACAGATACCGGGAACTGCTGGCAGAATATCTGGGTTCACTGCTGGGATACCGTGTGGGGCGGAGTCTTTGCAAAACTTGCACCAGTAACAAATATATCACGTGACTGGTATATATTCCGCTGGAATCTCGAATTTTGGTCAGGAATGAGTGAATCCGATGCCGCAGCAGCTGATTTTGACGTTCCTGTAACATCGCATAAGTACTTCGGAATGGACGACCAAATCTGGAATACAAAAATAACAGCGGCTGAAATCGCTGACCTGCCCGAAGCTGACGGAGCGTGGCTGAAAAAAACTCCTGCCGGATTCGCAATGCTCAACGACTACGGCTCGGCACGATATAATACGGCTGCCGGTCTTGAGGCTATGGTATACGCAAAGGAAACAGACGATATGACATTCGCAGAATGGGCTAAAGACCAGATGGAATATATTCTCGGAAACAATCCTATGGGCTATGCCTATGAAATAGGATATGAAAATAATTTTGCTTCTCAGGCACATCACCGCTCATCTCACTGTTCGCCTACGCAGTCAATGGACGACCCTGCCGTACAGGTTCATACGCTCTGGGGCGCGCTGGTAGGCGGTCCTGATGCAGATGATTTCCACCGCGACGAAACAAAGGACTTTATCTACAATGAGGTTACAGACGACTATAACGCCGCGTTCTGCGGAGACCTTGCCGGATTGTATCACTTCTACGGAGCAAAAGGAAAAGAACTCGCAGATAAAAACTATGTTATTCCGGATTTTGATATGTCCAAAAATGCTGCCGGCTATGAACAGACAGACTCCGACGGAAATCCGATTCCCACCGGTCTGTATATATCAGGCGGAAAATCTCAGGAAACAGATGCCGGAATACAGGTAAAGATTGTCGTTCACAACAGAACCGTGAATCCGCCAAAATTTGAAAGCAATCTCAAAGCAAGATATTATTTCAATATAAGCGAACAGATTGAAAAGGGCGAAGATATAAGTTTCATTGAAACACGCACAGACTACGACCAGGAATCAAGTTTCACTGACGGAAAAAATCAGGCTCTGATTTCAGAACCTGTAAAATATGACGATAACGGCACATATTATATAGAAATTTCATGGCAGAACTGCGATTTCTATGGCAGCCGTGTATATCAGTTCGGACTTCTCAATAAAATGCACCCTGAAACATATGATACAGTATGGGATTCGGAAAATGACTACAGCTACAGCGAACTCATAAGCTTCGAGGACGACAACGATGCTGCCGCTATAACCGAAAAAATTACGCTCTATGCTGATGATAAGCTTGTGTGGGGAACTGAACCCGACGGTACTTCCGCTTCAGATGAAACGGCAAATCCTGACAACAGCGGCATTCACTGGGGCGATACAAACTGCGACGGAACTGTTACCGTGGCAGATGCGACAATTCTTCTGCAATATCTCGGAAATAAAGATAAATATAAACTCTCCGAACAGGGTAAAAAGAACGCTGATGTTGACGGAAAAGACGGTTTATCAGCTGTAGATGCACTCATAATACAACAGGTAGATGCAGGAATCTATAAATTAACCGAACTTCCGCTGAAATCATGAATTTCTGATAAACTCTGTCATATATTCTTTCAGAAATTATTTTGACTCAAAACAAAAGTGCTGTACGGATTAACTTCATACAGCACTTGTTTTTATATTAAATTATAAGCAGTTATTACTTCATAGCTTCCTCAACAGCAACATTATATAAATGAAAAATAAATATAAAAGAACAAATTATCCAAGTGACCTGACCGATAAACAGTGGAAGAAGATAGAACATTTCTTTCCGTCAGGAAACAAAAGCAAATATCATAAGAGAAATCTTGTGGAAGCAGTAATGTATGTGGTAAAAACAGGCTGTCAGTGGAGAGCATTACCGCATGATTATCCGCCATATTCAACAGTATATAATTTTTACAGCAGAGCGAAACAGAAAGGAGTATGGGAAAAAGTAATGCAGTTTCTTGTAAAGGAAAACCGCATAAAAGCAGGAAGAAACGCAGAACCGAGTTATGCGTTAATCGATTCGCAGAGCGTAAAAACAGCATATCATAGTGATAAAACGGGATATGACGGGGGAAAAAAACAAAAGGAATAAAAAGACATATCGTAACAGACATTATGGGAAATATCCTTGCTGTTAATGTTCATGCGGCAAATATCCATGATACAAAAGGCGGAGTATTTACTTTTGAAAAAGCACTTTTTTACTATCCGGCAATACAGGGTATATGTGCTGACAGTGCATATAAAAAGCATTTTAAAAACATATTTGAAGAAATTCATAATCTGAAGGTGGATATTTCAGAAAGACTTGATTCCACCTTTAAAGTGATGCCAAAACGCTGGAGAATTGAACGCACTTTTGCCTGGTTTGGTGGTTACAGAAGACTTTCAAAAGATTTTGAATATTCTGTTCTCTCAGAAGAAAACATCATTTATATTTCTCATACACATTTGCTTCTTAAACGTCTATGAGAACAAGTACTAAAATTGTATGCTGTGCCGCTCAGGATATCGGATTCGGCGGTATTGCTAATATCGACAGCACCTATACTGCAACTCATGTTGATACACGTACATCAAATTTCTGGAAAGGTGATGAAGTCGTAACTTCCGCTTACTCTGTGACCGGCGGTTTCTACAAATACTATGGTTTGTCAAAATCAGACGTTTATCCGACTGTAACGGCTAAGAAGTCAAAAAATATCACACTTACTATTGATGACGTGACATACTCCGGAACTGTCACAGAAAAATAAGAAAACCGCTCCCGAAATACTAAAATCGTTTTGCGTGGGCGGTTTTTCTTTGCTTTTTTTATTTTGCGTGTAAAGCTAATCCAGCCAATCTTTAAAAAGAATGGCTGGATTTTATTAAGAAAGGAACTATTATGTAATAAGGTTAGATAAATAAAATTAGGAATAATTAAACAGTTCTAAAACTCTTTACTAATTATCAAAATTTTAACCTTAATTATAAATAATTAAAAATGAGTAATCTGACCCTGAACATATTTCTGAATTTCCAGAGCATCCTTGAGAGTTAATCCGTCACCTCTGTCGCAAACATCAGCAGCGTCAATCTGCTTAGCACTAAGTCGATAATTATTGGGATTGCTGATAGCTTTCATGATAAGATCAGCATCGTCATTATTAACAACGCCATTCAAATCAACGTCACCCAGAAGAACCTCTTCCATATATATAGATGTTGGAGGTAAAGTAACGCCGTTAGAATTGCGAATCGTAACATTTGAACGAGATACAACATCATAAACGCTGTCTGTATCCATCGGAACAATAAACTTAGTTGAACAAAGCTTTCCTGTAGCTCCGATTGCTTGTCCATTATAAGTATTCAAAACTTTTCGGCTTGTCGTGCTGTTGGAAGAACTAAAATAGCCGTTTTGGCACAGGGATGTCGCTTCACTCTTTTCAGCAGTAACACCATTAATATAGTTAAGCGTAAAGTTAAAATATGATATGCTTTTATCATTCGCAACATTATACAAAACGTATGTTTTATACTTAGTTACAGTTACAGCGGCATTCGCAGAAAAGCTGTTTATCATAGGAACAGCGCACATTACTGCTGCTGACATAGCAGCCACAATTTTTCTTGTGATTTTTTTCATTCTTATACATCCTTTCAGGTAATAACAATTCATGCTTTATATGTTTGCTTTTATTATAACAAAAAGTTATGATTTGTGCAGAAACATGAATTGAAATGTCGGTTTATGGGCAGTAAAAAGTCAAACTTTGAAATTTTTGATAGAAAATCAAAATAATTATCAATAATTCATTTTACCACTCTGTATAGTAA
>CAMWRC010000058.1 GCA_947176565.1 uncultured Ruminococcus sp. | reverse complement strand
GTCGCCTGTACAGCTATGGCGGCATCTCAGATTACTGTATTCACACCAGCGGCAAATGCTGCCGAAGAACTCGCTGATTCGCTTGCAAATGATTCGGGACTTGACTACGATTTTGCACGTTCACTTCAATATTCTATCTACTTCTATGACGCAAATATGTGCGGCACTGAAGTTGATGAAAATAACGGCTATAAGTGGCGAGGAGACTGCCATACATATGATGCAAAGGTCGAGCTTAAAGCCGGAATCGATGACTTCGTGGGAACAAATCTTTCTCAGGAATTTATTGACAAATACAGGGATATTCTTGACCCTGACGGTGACGGATTCATAGATGTTTCCGGCGGATTCCACGATGCAGGAGACCATGTTGAATTTGGTATGCCGGAAAATTACGCCGCTTCAACGCTCGGCTGGGGATATTACGAATTTCGCGACGCTTACGTAAAAACAGGTCAGGACAGCCATATTGAAACGATTCTGCGGTATTTCAACGACTACCTCATGAAATGTACTTTCCGCGATAAGGACGGCACTGTTATTGCTCACTGCTATCAGGTCGGCGACGGAGATATTGACCACAGCTTCTGGAATTCCCCCGAAGTCGATGAAATGGGCAGACCGGCATTTTTCCTTACCGCCGATAAACCGCAGACTGACTATGTTGTTTCCGCTGCTGCTTCACTTGCTATAAATTATCTCAATTTCAAGGATACAGACCCTGAATATGCTGAAAAATCCCTTGATTATGCAAAAGCTCTCTGGTCGTTTGCAAATGCGAATCCTCTTGAACTCAGCGACAATGCCGACGGTCCGAAAGGCTATTACCGCTCCGAAAAGTGGGAGGACGACTATTGCTGGGCTGCCGGCTGGCTCTACCTCTGTACCGAAGATGTAAGCTATCTCGAAACTGCTGCGCCGTATTTCGATTATTACGCTCCGAGCGGCTGGTGCTACTGCTGGAATGATGTCTGGAGCGGTACAAGCTGTATCTGGGGACGTATCAATCAGGAATTTCCTGAAATTGACCTCATAAATATCGTAAGAAAAGCACAGGAAAAAAATGAATACGTATATGATAATTTCTGGGACGAAGTAGCAAAATGTTTTCCTGTATGGAAAGGTCTTGAATCTCCCGGAGGATATGCATTCCTGAATCAATGGGGTTCTGCACGCTACAATACAGCAATGCAGCTTATATGCCTTGTTTATGATAAGTATACAAACGACGGAAAACCCGGTGAGGCAAGTGAATGGGCTAAAGGTCAGATGGAATACCTTATGGGAAATAATCCTCTTAAACGTTCATATATCGTAGGATATAACGAAAATTCCGTAAAATATCCGCATCACCGCGCCTGCTCCGGTCTTACCAAATGTGAAGACCTTGACGAACATAGATATGTATTATACGGAGCGCTTGCCGGAGGTCCGGACGGTCAGGATAATCATATCGACGTGACAAGTGACTATATCTACAATGAAGTTACCATTGACTACAATGCCGCATTTGTAGGAGCATCAGCAGGACTTTATGAATTTTTCGGTACTGATGATATGCAGCCTACCAAAAATTTCCCGCCTGAACCTAAATTCAGCGGAAGTACAGGCGGCGGTAATAATTACTGGGTCAATGCCTGCGGAATCGATGACATCAAAGCAGACGGCTGCGGAGTTACAAAGATATCATTCATGGTAATGACTGATTCGACAAAAGGCTCAAAAAATATCTCTGTACGGTATTATTTCAGTGCGGACGAAATCGCCGATATTAACAACGTTAAGGCTTCCGAACTCTATGACCAGGCAGCTGTTGAGGCTTCTCCGGCAGACGGCGTAATTACAGGAATCCATAAATACGACAAAATGGATAATATGTACTACGTCGAAATAAAATTCGATGATTATAATATTGCCAACTCTGGAAAGAAATATCAGTTTACTGTAGGTATGTACTACGGCGACAAGTGGAATCCAGAAAATGACCCGAGTTACAACGGACTTGCAATATTCAAGGAAGATGACGCATTTTTCGGCACCGGCAACGAAGTAAAAGCCGAAGGAATCTGCGTATACGACGACGGAAAATTCGTGGGAGGCATAGAGCCGGACGGTTCAGTTCCGGAAAAAGAAGAACCGACCATAGATATTCCGACCGAAACAAATCCGCCGGCTTCATCGTCTGGAAATAAGTATCTTGCAGGCGACGCGAACTGCGACGGTGTTGTAACAGTTGCCGATGCAACGCTGGTTCTTCAGGTTTTAGGAAATGCTGACAAGTACACTATCAGCAGTCAGGGACGCGAAAATGCTGATGTTGACGGTACAGCAGGACTTTCAGCTGTAGATGCACTGAATATTCAGCAGTATGATGCGAAACTTATAGATAAGCTTCCGGTTACAGAAAATTAAGAAATATTAAAAGCTCCTGCCATAAAAGCAGGAGCTTTTGTTTTTATATTTAAAAATATCAGGATTCTCTTGACAAATTCGAAAATATATGATATAATGTATAAGTAATTTGCGGATATGGCGGAATAGGCAGACGCGCTGGCTTCAGGTGCCAGTCGGGGCAACTCGGTGCAGGTTCAACTCCTGTTATCCGCACCATTTATGCTGAAACTATGGTTATTGTTTCTTATCTTCATACACTTTTATGTAAATTTTAACTCTATGTGAACAGGTTCTTATATACATCTTTACGTCCCATGTCAGCTGTGTTATGATCGATATGTGAGTTTAAACAATTATTAAGTCAGAGGTTAAGTTTATGTTTTGGAAAATGACAAATGTACAACTGCAAAAAGGTTCCATTTTTCCCTCCTGTGGGGATGGTGCGCCCTTTTTTAAGTTGATTTGTTATGAAAATACTCTGATTTAGTCATATTTGAGGTGTTTCTGCAAATTAAATAGGATTGCGCATTGTCTTCTTAACGATTGTTAAATTTAGTTAAGGAGATTTTTTATGTTTAAAATAAAGAAGCAATTATCGAAATTGTATTTCTCATCCGTACTCGGTAACCTGTCACTGACAGGCGCATGGGTTGCAATTCTTGCTGCAAGAGGCTATAGCCTTGTTGAAATTGGTATTGCTGAAACCATATTTCACATAACAAGCCTTATTTTTGAGATTCCATCAGGCATTCTTGCAGATGTTTTCGGCAGAAAGAAAATGCTGATTGTCAGCACTGTCATGCGAATGATTGGCAACATCATAATGATTCTTTCAAACAATCTTTTTATGGTGTGTATGTCTATCTCTTTTATGGCTTTGAGCTACAATTTCTCTTCAGGTACAGGAGATGCTCTGGCTTATGACTCACTTAAGCTTGCCGGTATGGAAAGCAAGTTTGAAAGGTACGAGTCGAACCAATTGATTATTTATCGTCTTTGCAACGGTATTTCAACGCTTTGTGCAGGTTTCGCCCTTACTATCGGACACAGAATTGCCTATGGAACAGACCTGATTACAGGCATGATACAAATAATTATCATTTCCTCTCTGCATGAGGTTTACGCTGCAAATTCTAAGAAAGAAACAGACAGCAAAATAGGCAGGAGGTTAATCGCGTGCATTAAGGAAAGTTTCTCTTTTCTCAAAGAAGTCCGTAAGGTCATGGGATTAATGCTTTGCAACTCTTTTGTAGGTGCATTTGATATTCTGCTGTTGTTTTTCTTGCAGGCAAAACTGCCAGAAAAAGGTATTCCGGAATGGAGTCTTGGTCTGGCGCTGCTATTTATGGAAATGGGAGGCATTACTGGTTCAAAATTAGTACTAAAATTGCCGGAACTTAGCTATAAGTGGATATTTGCTATAACGTCCGCACTTGTGATGATAGGATTTCTTGCAGAACACTCGTCGTTTTATTTTGTAATTACTCTGGGCGGTTTTATTGCAGCAGCCGGCGATGACGCTTTGCAGGTACGTACCAACGCGATTTTACAGGGTATGTTTCCCTCGGAGCAGCGTGCAACGCTTACATCTGTTGAGTCGTTCAGTTTTTCTGTCATTATGATAGTATTGTCTCCTCTTGCAGGATTTGTATTCACTTATTGGTAATCAGGCAGAAACACTTAGAACTGTTCTAAGAATAAGAAAATATGTACAGAAAATAGTTTGTTTAACCAATATCGGGAAAAATTCCTCGGCTCTACAGGTCGAGGGATTTTTGCATAAATTTTCACTGTGAATACAGGTTCTTGATATTATGATAAGTATTCCTCAAGAGTAATATTATTATTATAAATTTCTGTGGCGTTGTCAATTCCCACATAACGATAATGCCACGGCTCATAATCAATGCCTGTTATGCTCTCGCTTCCTGACGGATACCGGAGTATGAATCCATACTTACAGGCGTTTTCAGCAAGCCATTCATATACATCAGAATCTGTACACATAGATGTATCAGCATTTATATCAAGGGCTAATCCTAATTCATGTTCGCTCTTTCCTGCCTCTGCTACCCATTCTCCGGCAAGCTTTTCGGCTTCTCTTTTAGAATATCCCTCATCAATAAAAGTGTTGATTTTATCCTGCATTATATCCTCCTGCTGTTCGTGAGTTCTGTAACCCTCGCCGACTACAGGATAAATTCCGTCGGCTCGTGCATCATCAAACATATTCTGCAAATCCGGATATATTCTTGAATCAATATAAATTCCATTTGATAACTGCATCAAATCAGGACTATAGCCTTTCGGAACTGCATGACTGCTGTTTACAAGAATCAGCCGCCAATCCGCAGTTGTCCCCGAAGTATAAGCAGCTTTGTCAATAATATTAAACCGCGATTTAAATAGCTTCGCTCCTGCAAATATCAGAATAATCAAAAAAGCAGATATTATTATTTTTTTCAGAATCTTTCCCATAAAATCAAATCCTTAATATTTATTTCCATAGAAAATATTATGATAATATTCTTAAGAAATCCTGAATAATTTCCATAATTTTATTTTAAGATTTCAGATGTGAGAACAAGCTTTTAGTCGGGGTTGACTTTTTGACCGGACTATGATACAATTACTATGATAAAGGAGGAATAATATGAATGGCGATAATTTCAAAAGCAAACTTCTGAAACTCGTGATTCCAATTACGTTACAGCAGCTGATGCTTGCACTCGTCAGCGTTACCGATGCTGTTATGATTGGTTTTCTTAATCAGGATTCCTTATCAGCCGTTTCACTTGCCGGTCAGGTGCAGTTTGTATTCCATTTGTTTATATTTTCAGTTACCGGCGGTGTTTCAGTTTTAGCAACTCAATACTGGGGAATCAAAGATAAGGATTCTGTTGAAAAAATTCTTGCTATCGGACTGAAATTACTTGTACTTTTTTCAATTCCTTTTACGCTCGGAGCATTGATTTTCCCCGAAACAATTATGAAATGCTTCGCCTCCGACCCCGTTTTAATCGAAAAAGGAGCGCAGTATCTCAGAACTGTTTCCCTTTCTTATTTATTTCTCGGATTTTCGCAGCCATATCTCTGTATTATGAAAAACTGCGGAAACGCCGGAAAGAGTTCTCTGATAAGTTCTGTTTCTGTAATCCTGAATATCATTTTTAACTGGCTTCTGATTTTCGGAGTCGGTATTTTTCCGCGTCTTGAAATCAGAGGTGCTGCATTAGCTACGGTAATTTCAAAAGCCGCGGAGCTTGTCTGGACTATGGCGATATGTTTCAAGGGCGATAATGTAAAAATACGCCTGAAATACATACTGCACAGTGATAAAATATTAAAAAAAGACTACTGGAAATACGCTTTGCCGATGTTCGGAAATAATATGGTATGGGGTATCGGATTTACTATGTATTCCGTTATCCTCGGACATATGGGAAGTGATGCCGCCGCCGCAAATTCAATCGCAAATATTGTCAAGAATCTTGCTATATGCCTGTGTCAGGGAGTAAGTTCAGCAAGCGCGGTTCTTGTCGGCATTGAACTCGGACAGGGTATGCTTGATAAAGCTAAAAAATACGGTTCAAATCTTTGCAGGATTTCCCTTATCTGCGGAATAATCTCAGGACTCATAATTCTGTGTGTGATTCCGTTTGTTCCGCTTTTCGGAACAATAACCCCCACAGCACAGAAATATCTGAAAGTAATGCTCATCGTCTGCTCGTATTACGTTGTCGGAAAGGCAATGAATATGACGGTAATTGCCGGAATTTTCCCGTCCGGCGGAGATTCAAGATTCGGCTTCAAATGCGATACAATTACAATGTGGTGCGTAACTGTACCGCTCGGACTTATTTCAGCATTTCTGCTTAATCTGCCTGTGATTCCGGTATATATTATCATAAATATTGATGAGATTGTAAAGCTTCCTGCCGTATATAAGCATTACAAAAAATATCTGTGGCTGAATAATCTCACAAATACAGAGGCATTAAATAATAACTAAAAACAACAGATATTGAATTTTCACCATGCTCCGGCATGGTGAATTTTTTACCACAAATTATTAAGAAATTGTAAATTTTTATGATATTCAATGTTTCTGTATTGAAAAAACTTCCTGTTCAGACCATTTATAGGAGGGGCTGAAAGGAGTGTGAAAATGAAATACATCATAATGCTGATAATAGTAATCGGACTCGCAGCTGCGGATTTTCTGACGGGAATCATAAAGGGCTACTGTATCGATGTTGTACAGAGTTCAAAAATGCGCAGGGGCGGTCTGAATAAGCTGGCTGAAATAATCGTGATGACATCAGCCTGCGGACTTGATGCAGGAATCAGGGCACTGGGAGTTTATTATCAGGCTGAAAATCTGTCCGATATTGCCGGAGCAGTAACTGCATCAGTTGTTTTCGGATATATTTCTGTTATGGAAATCGTGAGCATTTTTGAAAATTATGCCGCTCTTAATCCAGAAGCCGCATGGGTATCAAAACTTCTGAAAAAAATTAAAAACAACGGAAAATAGGAGGAATTAAAATGGCAGTCGCTATACAGAATGAAAGGTATGTAAAGTATATGCACAACTCTAACAG
>CAMWRC010000057.1 GCA_947176565.1 uncultured Ruminococcus sp. | reverse complement strand
TCTATGAAAAGCACAGGATTATAATTTGTCTGAGTTCCTGCGGGCAGACGGAGCGTCATATCAACGGATTTTCCCGAATCAATACATTTTACTATCTCAATATCAGGTTTCAGGTCAACAGTTTTAACGCCTTTTTTCGTTCTCTTTTCTATAAGTATTTCCGGCTGCTCCATGAATCTGATTATTTCAGATTTAAGACCATCTGTATTTTCAGAAACAAGCGAAAAGCTGTATTCTGCTTTTGTAATCGCGGTGATTTTCTTATTCTGCGGAGCTACGGAAATAATTTTCATTCCCTCCGGCATGACGGCGTTGAGCCTGTCCCGTATTTCCTCCATGCTCATATTATCATCAGTTATGTTGAAATCCATAATCTCACAGTCGCTCTCGAATCCCAGTGACAATGCAAGTGCAAAACTGTAATATGGGTGCGGATTGAATCCCTCTGTATACCATACCGGAAGCTTTGAACGTCTGAAAATTCTCAGCATACAGCGGTTAAGGTCAAGGTGCGATATGTATTTCGCTCTGCCCGATTTTCCGAAAACTGCTCTCAGTCGTAACAAAAACATTCCCTCCCTGCTGATTTATTTACTCCGCATCCTGAACACCTGATTCGGCAGTTAGGCGTAGTAACTGATTTATGTGCGGTTTTATTCTCACGTATAAAAAATTCCTTGCTTACGAAGTAATCAAGATGCTCCCACGGAAGTATCTCATCATATCCGATACGGCGGTTAGCATAGAAAGACGGATCGATTCCGCACTCTGCAAAAGCTTCGAGCCACAAGTCAAATCTGTAATATTCGCTCCAGCTGTCAAATTTACAGCCTTTTTTCCATGCCGTATAAACCGCCTTGCAAAGCCGTCTGTCGCCCTTTGCGAGAACAGCTTCAAGCAGACTGACATCAGAATCATGATAGCTTACGCGTATCTTTTTTGATTTAACAGAATCAAGAAGCAGTTTCTGCTTGCGTTCGATTTCCTCACGGGTATCCTGTGGTTCAAACTGGAACGGCGTGAACGGTTTCGGAACAAATGTCGCACAGCTTACAGAAATCTGTGGACTTTTGCCTTTCGGACGATTTTCAATGCTGTAGAACAGGTCAAGAATACGCTGAGCAAGTTCAGCGATTCCGATAATATCCTCATCAGTTTCAGTCGGCAGACCCATCATGAAATACAGTTTTACACTGCTGTAACCGCCCTCAAATGCGATTTTGCAGGTACTCATGATTTCTTCTTCACTGACGTTTTTGTTGATTACATCGCGGAGACGCTGAGTTCCGCCCTCTGACGCGAAAGTCAGACCACTTTTCCGGACTTTCTTTATCTTTTCGAGAAGTGATTCCGAAAAATTATCAACACGCAAAGACGGAAGCGAAAGATTCACACGCTCTTTCTCCGTATAGTCAATAAGTTTTGTGAGCATTCCATCAATCTGCGAATGGTCGCTTGTACTCAGTGATGCAAGAGATACTTCATCATATCCGGTATTTTCACACAGGCATTTTGTTTCCTCATAGATTGTATCAGGAGTTTTTTCGCGGAACGGACGATATATAAATCCTGCCTGACAGAAACGGCAGCCACGTATACAACCGCGGAGTACCTCTACAGATACACGGTCATGGACGATTTCTGTAAACGGAACAACAAAATTTTCAGGATAATAAACTTTATCAAAATCCGCGATTATGCGCTTGCGGACGGTTTCAGGCGCATTTTCAGTCACAGTCATCTTATCTATAGTTCCGTCGTCTTTATAGCTGAATTTATAGAACTGAGGAACATATATTCCCTCAATCTGTGCAGCTCTGCGCAGAAAATCAAGTCTGCCTGCTCCCTGCTGCTTCATTTCATGATACAAATCCATGAGTTCAAGATTGACTTCCTCGCCCTCTCCCAAAATAAACAGGTCAAAGAAATCGGCAAGCGGTTCGGGATTGCACACGCATGGTCCGCCTGCAACAACTATCTGCGTGAGTTCATCTGTTCTGTCCTCTGCAAAAACAGGTATTCCGGCAAGGTCAAGCATATTCAGGACATTTGTATACGACAGCTCATACTGCATTGTAAAACCAATGAAATCAAATTCACGTATCGGGTCAAGGGATTCAAGCGCATAAAGCGGAATATCATTTTTACGCATGATTTCCTCGAAATCCGGAGACGGTGCGAAACAGCGTTCACACCAGTAATTTTCACGTTCATTTACAACAGAATACAGAATCTTCATACCGATATGCGACATACCTATATCATACGTATCGGGAAAGCAGAACGCGAATCTCACATCAATTTCTGATTTGTTTTTTGTTATACTGCCGACTTCTCCGCCGATATAGCGTGACGGCTTCTGAACTTCAAGCAGATGTTTTTCTATTTTATCTTTTAACATTTATTCCTCCATATTTAAATTCAATTCATACAAAGCGATTTTCTGATTCTTTCGCTTATCGGATATTCCCTTTCAGCAGGAAGTCTATCAGCAGTCAGAATATTATTATTCCTGAGATTTTTCAGATACCTGACATTTTCTGTTATATCAGTTATTCCGGTTATCCATTCATCAATATATTTTCTGACAAAATCACCACGCAGACCGAGCTGAATAGCTCTTATCTGCTGAGGATTGCCGTATATATCACGGTCAGGGTCAAACTGACAGCGTACTTCCGAAACGGAAATTCTTGTTTTCCATTCATCGCTGGAAATACCCATTCTTTCATTATAGGACGAAAGAACGGCGTTTTCAAGGATTTCATCAAATCCGGTGCGTTTTATATCAATTGCAAGGATATGTTCCTGATTTTCTTTTTCTGCCCAGCCTGAACGGTACATTATCCACAGGAATGATGGTTTAATCCAAGTCATACGCTCTCTCTTGAATGATTTCCCGAAAGTTCCGAGTTTCACTGCTTCATCTGCGATTCGGCTGTTAAATGCCTGATATACTCTTATTGTTGAATCATTATAGACTGCATTTATTATTTTCATTTCATGTTCTCCTCACTGAATCCATATGGAAGAAAATCAGAAAGCTTATGTATTCCGTCCGAAAGTATTACCGGAAAATCCTTTCCGCAGAACTGACTCAGAACCTGTAAACAAGCTCCGCATGGAACGCACGGATTTAAAAAATCATCGTTTTTACTTCCGGCAACTGCAATTGCCTTAAATTTCATCACGCCCTCAGATACAGCCTTAAATACTGCTGTACGTTCAGCACATACAGTCAGCGAATATGAAACATTCTCAATATTACAGCCGGTGAATATACGTCCGTCGTCAGAAAGAAGTGCAGCTCCCACGCGGAATCCTGAATATCTGCAATAAGCGTTTTCAGATGCTTTGACTGCCTCGATGAACAAATCATTATATTCCATTTATTTCTCTCCGACTTTTTTCTTTTTTCCGTCCGGTGTCATGATATATGTATTGTCAAGCTGTGCCGCAAGATTCCCGACAACGGATTGTCTATACTCATTGCGGAGTGTAGTCTGTTCGGCTTTTTCCTCATCTGTAAGTCCAACAGACTTTGATTTTCTTGCAAGTTCGTTTATTCTGTCTATTTTCTGCTGATTCATAAAAAATTACTCCTTTATCTGTATAATAATCAGAAAAAACTCATCTTACTGATTCAACACTGATTATATCATAAATTATACACCATATTAACAAGTTTGTCAACTTTTAAGAAAAGCCTTTACAAAACAATTTTTTTCTGCTATAATATATAATAATATCAACTGAAATGAGGAATAAAATTGGCTAATAATAAAATCAGAAATTTCTGTATCGTTGCACATATAGACCACGGCAAGTCTACACTTGCCGACCGTATTCTCGAGAAAACCGAAACCGTCGCAATCCGTGACATGGAAGAACAGCTTCTCGATAATATGGATATAGAACGCGAACGCGGAATTACTATCAAAGCCCGTGCCGTCCGACTGAAATATACAGCTCAGGACGGCGAGGACTATATTTTCAATCTTATTGATACTCCGGGTCATGTTGACTTCAACTATGAGGTTTCACGTTCCCTCGCAGCCTGTGAGGGCGCAATTCTTATTGTCGATGCTTCACAGGGAATCGAGGCTCAGACTCTTGCAAATACCTATCTTGCAATTGAACACGATTTGGAAGTCATTCCGGTTATAAACAAAATTGACCTGCCCTCCGCCGACCCTGAACGCGTATGTCAGGAAGTCGAGAACGTTATCGGTATTCCGGCTATGGACGCTCCGAGAATTTCCGCAAAAATGGGTACTAATATAGAACAGGTTCTCGAAAGGATAGTTACTGATATTCCTGCTCCGTCCGGCGATGCTGATAAACCTCTGAAAGCCTTGATTTTTGACAGCTATTATGACCCGTACAAAGGCGTTATAATATATGTCCGCATAAAAGAAGGTACAGTAAGAACCGGCGACAGCATACGTCTTATGGCTACAGGTGCTGTTTTCAATGTCGTCGAAGCCGGATTCATGGACGCTTCGTCACTTATCAACAACGGCTCGCTCGAAGCCGGAGAAGTCGGATATATTTCAGCATCTATAAAAAGTATCGGCGATACGCGCGTGGGCGATACAGTTACAAATAATGACAATCCATGCGATAAACCGCTTCCCGGCTACCGGAAAGTAAATCCTATGGTTTTCTCCGGAATATATCCCTCTGACGGCGCAAAATACGGCGATTTGAGAGATGCTCTCGAAAAATTGCAGCTTAATGATGCTTCACTTTCATTTGAACCTGAAACTTCAATCGCTCTCGGATTCGGATTCAGATGCGGATTTCTGGGACTTCTCCATATGGAAATAATTCAGGAACGGCTTGAACGTGAATATAATCTTGACCTGATAACAACCGCTCCGTCTGTTATATATAAAGTAACACTGACAAACGGTGAAATCCAGTATATTGACAATCCTACAAACTATCCCGACCCTGCGCTCATACAGACCGCTGAAGAACCGGTAGTAAAAGCAAGTATCCTCTCTCCGTCGGATTACGTAGGCAATATTATGGAACTCTGTCAGGACAGACGCGGAACATTCAGAGATATGAAATACCTTGACGATACACGTGTTGAACTTCACTACGAACTTCCACTTAATGAGATAGTATATGATTTCTTTGATGTTCTCAAATCACGGACAAAAGGATATGCAAGCTTTGATTATGAAATGCTCGGATATGTTCCGTCAAAACTCGTAAAGCTTGATATTCTGCTCAACGGAGATATTGTAGATGCGCTCTCATTTATCGTCCATACGGACAAGGCTTACGGCAGAGCGCGTAAAATAGCCGAAAAGCTCAAGGAAAACATTCCGCGGCAGCTTTTTGAAGTACCGATTCAGGCAGCTGTCGGCGGAAAGATAATCGCACGTGAAACCGTAAAGGCAATACGTAAGGACGTTCTTGCCAAATGTTACGGCGGAGACATCACCCGTAAGAAAAAACTTCTCGAAAAGCAGAAAGAGGGCAAAAAGCGCATGAGACAACTCGGAACTGTTGAAGTTCCTCAGGAAGCTTTCATGAGCGTTCTCAAACTTGATTCCTGAAAATCTGATTTTTGAATATCGGATAAAATAAAGAAAGGTGATACTATGAACAGTATATATACTTGTCCTCACTGCGGAAAAAAATCATTCAATCCATTGAAAAAGGCATTCGCCGGACAACTTAACTCCCCTGGAAAGGTCTGTATTGAGTGCGGTCGTAAATGCGTGAACGGAAAAGGTGCGACAATCTTCAACGCCGTATACTGCATTTTGGCATTTGCCGGTATGGTTGTACTGTATCTCAATGCTCCGAAAGCACTTGATACTGAATACGAATGGATTGCACATTATGAAATGCTTATCGGAATAGGAATCATTGTCTCCATGTTCGTAATACCGAAAATTGTCAATGCATTTTTCTTCCGGCTTAGTCCTGCCATACGCATTGAAGCTGTAAAATAATTGAAAATCAATGAAAAGTCTCGGAATCTATATTCATGTGCCGTTCTGCGGAAAAAAATGCCGTTACTGTGATTTCTATTCCGTAAACTATACGAAAAAACAGACTGAAATGTACTGCGATGCAGTTCTGCGCAATATACGTCATTATTCTGATAAAAACGCCGTAACTGATACAGTATATTTCGGCGGCGGAACTCCGTCTCTGCTGACTGCCGAACAGATTGCACAGTGTATCGTCGCCATAAAAGAATATTTTAAATTATCTCCCGATGCTGAAATAACGCTTGAAGCCAATCCCAATACGCTTTATCCGGAAAAGCTTGCAGCTCTCCGTAATTCCGGAGTAAATCGGCTTTCAATAGGTGTCCAGTCAATGAATGACGATGAACTCAGATTTCTCGGAAGAACACATACCGCGGAACGTGCTGCAAAGGCTGTATGCGATGCCGCTGCCGCAGGATTTGACAATATTTCCTGCGATTTGATGATTGCTCTTCCTAATCAGACTGAGGAAAATATCAGATATTCAGTACAGCAGATTGCAGAGCTTCCGGTACAGCATATTTCTGCATATCTGCTTAAAATCGAGAGCGGAACGGCATTCGACTGCGACGAGATAAGAAATGCTGTTCCTGATGATGATACAGCCGCCGACCTGTATCTTGATATGATTAGAGAACTCAAAAATTATGGATTTATGCAGTACGAAGTCTCGAATTTTGCAAAATCAGGCTATGAAAGCCGTCATAACTGCCGATACTGGAAATCACTTGACTATATCGGAATCGGAGCAGCTGCACATTCTTTCCTGAATGGCATAAGATTCGCCGTTGAACCGGATTTGCAGAAATTTATAAATTCACCAGTACAGCCGGTAACAGTAACTGACGGAAATGCTGGCAGCTTTGAGGAATATGCAATGCTCCGGCTAAGACTTTCAGAAGGTCTTGACCTGAATGATGTGAAATCAAAAAAAGATTCGATTATAAAAAAAATTCCCCCGCTTATTGAAGCAGGGTATGTGAATTTTGATAACGAAACAGTTTCACTGACCGAAAAAGGTTTCATTGTATCAAATTCAGTTATTGAATACCTGATTTTCTGAATAAATA